>JAYZXK010000188.1:0-3367 GCA_036141415.1 Pseudomonadota bacterium | reverse complement strand
TCGACTTACGGCAGAAGAACAGGCATTTCTCGACGGACCGGTAGACAAAGTCTGTAGCATGATTGACGAATGGCAGGTTAATCATAAAGACGCCGATTTGCCGCCGGAGGTCTGGGCGTATCTGAAAGAACACAAGTTCTTCGCCATGATCATCAAAAAAGAATACGGTGGTCTGGAGTTTTCTGCGTTTGCCCAGTCACGTGTTATTCAAAAGCTGGCCGGCACCAGCGCCGTGCTCTCTAGTACGGTTGGGGTTCCCAACTCGTTAGGCCCGGGTGAACTCCTGCAGCATTACGGTACTGAAGCGCAAAAGAATCACTATCTGCCGCGCCTCGCCAGTGGCGATGAGATCCCCTGCTTTGCCTTAACCAGCCCGGAAGCCGGCTCTGATGCCGGTGCAATCCCGGACAAGGGTATTGTGTGCAAAGGCGAATGGGAAGGTGAAGAAGTACTGGGTATGCGCCTGACTTTCGACAAGCGTTACATCACCCTGGCGCCGGTTGCCACAGTAATTGGTCTGGCCTTTAAGCTGTATGATCCGGATGGTCTGTTAGGCAGCAAAAAAGAGCTGGGTATCACCTGCGCGTTAATTCCCCACGATACCGAGGGGCTGGATGTGGGCCGACGCCACTTCCCCCTTAACACGCCATTCCAGAATGGTCCGGTACGTGGTAAGGATATTTTTGTGCCACTGGATTACATCATTGGCGGCGCAGACATGGCCGGTAAAGGCTGGCGCATGCTGATGGAGTGTTTGTCGGTAGGCCGTTGTATCACCCTGCCTTCCACCTCTGCTGGCGGCGCTAAATCCTGCGCGATGTCTACTGGAGCCTATGCGCGGATCAGACGTCAATTTAAACTCCCTATTGGTCATATGGAAGGCGTGGAAGAGATGCTCGCCCGCATTGGCGGTAATGCTTACATGATGGATGCGGTGACGCGCTTATCCACCGTCGGTGTAGATCTCGGTGAAAAGCCTTCGGTGATCTCGGCTATCTGTAAATATCACCTTACTGAACGGTCGCGAATTACCGTAAATGACGCCATGGATGTGCATGGTGGCAAAGGGATTATGCTTGGGCCAAATAATTACCTTGGCCGTGGTTATCAGGGGATGCCTATTTCTATCACCGTCGAAGGCGCTAACATCCTGACCCGTAACATGATGATTTTTGGACAGGGTGCCATGCGTTGTCACCCCTTTGTGCTGGACGAAATTAAGGCCGCCGCCCTTCCTGATGAACAGGAAGCGATTAAAGCATTTGATAAAGCCGTATTTGGCCATATTGGCTTCGCGCTTGCCAACGCTTTCCGCAGCGTCTGGTTTACACTGACCGGCGGTTACTTTCATCAATCTCCGTTTAAAGACAGCACTGCCCGCTATTATCAACTTCTACAAGGCTACAGTGCTAACCTGGCGCTGCTCACCGACTTATCCATGGGCATTCTGGGCGGCACACTCAAACGTCGTGAACGGTTATCAGCACGCCTTGGCGACCTGTTAAGTTACATTTACCTGGCCAGTGCTACCCTTAAACGATTCGACGAAGAAGGCCGCCAGCATGAAGACCTGCCGCTACTTCACTGGGCAATGCAGGATCTGATTTATAACCTGGAAACCGCGCTGATGGACTTCCTGGATAACTTCCCGGTTAAATGGCTGGGGCTGGTGTTGAAGTTAAAACTGATCCCCTTTGGCCACCGGGTATCCAAACCGAGCGATGCCACTGAGCATGCAATTGCCAGATTGCTTCAGCAACCCGGCACAGCCAGAACTCGCCTTGGACAGGGCCAGTACCTTACCCGCGAGCCTGGCAGCCTGCCGGGTGAGCTGGAGCAAACACTGGAAGACGTACTGGCAGCAGAGCCGGTGTTTGACAATATCTGCCGTGCTCTGGGCGAGAAACGCAGCTTTACACAGTTAGATAAACTGGCCGACGAAGCCCTGGCGAAGGATTTAATCAGCGAAGCAGAAGCAGAGCTACTCAAACGCACCGAAAAAGGCCGCGCCAAGATTATCGCGGTCGATGATTTTGCGCCGGAAGAGCTGGTTGCCGCAATCAGATAGCCCGGCATTGACCGTTACTAAAAAAGGCACCAGATGGTTAATGCCAGTCAGTTAAGCTGACTGGCATTTTTCTTTTTATGGGGATAACGACTTACTTTTGGTTTTATACATCTCGGGTAGACCCTGTCTTCTCGTCGAGCTGGAAGCTCGTAAAACCCTAGCTGATCAATGAGTGAGTTGTAGATTACCGGGAGTTTACCCGGGCTGGTGAGTTGGAGTGTCATCAGGAACGCAACTACTGCACTTGAACAACCGCTAAAGCTTAATTGGTTAGGCCATATCCCTTTTCTGCTGGCGGCCTCCGTCATTGCTGAACGAATGAGATTATAGGCTAACAATAACCCCCATATTTCCTGCTCGACCATTTCAGGTAGCTTGCTTCTAAAGGTATATTCGCTGTTGAGCAGTGTTTGCTTTATTTCTCTGAACCCCAGTTCGATCTCCCATCGATAACTATATAATTCAACGATTTCATTCCCTGGAAAGCGCATAGCATCGACCATTGAAGTAAGCACTTCGCAGGTTTTCCCTTTTATCTGTTTTGTTATCAGTCGTGCTTCTACGTATTCTGGCAGGTCATCGAAGCGTTTACGCGCTTGCGCTGTTGTCGCTAACCGGATTAATTTATCATTTCGACCCAGCGTACGTATTACTTCGAATTGAAGGCCCTTTCTGGCGGGAATTAGCCAGTGTCGCTCTTCACCTCGACTGTTCCAACGGTGTAATAAGCCCAGTGAGTAGTAACCTTTATCAAACAGGGTAAGTGAATGATTAGGCGTGTCATCAATGAGCTGTTCCGCCAATACCATCTCATTCGATTTGTATTTATCAAAGACACTGTTGATGAGCTGATGGCTAGTTAACTCCATATGACAAACCATCCTTATTTGCGGGAAACTTGTGTCACCATACTGCGTGCTGGCTGAGCCATATCTCTCACGGTTTTCAGGCGTATCCGTTGTACGCCAAACCACGCCATCTACTGCTAACAGGTTAAGGCCGTTCCACGTTTCGAATTGCTGTGATTGATACCATTGCGCTGCCATTTTCATAAATACCGATTTAACAGCATCAACCCCCAACCTCTGCCGGGCTTGTACCATCGCACTGGGTGCAACCAGCGGATTCTTACCCGGTAACGCAATATCCATTTTGGTCGCGATATTCCAGACAGATTCCTGCCTAAACAAGCTCATTCCAATCACGGTCCACATAACCGCTTCGAGTGGAAGCCTGCGTTTTCTAACTGTCGCTACGCCAGCTTCAACGAAAGCTTCATCGATAATCGCCGGGTCGAGA
>JAYZXK010000187.1:0-2507 GCA_036141415.1 Pseudomonadota bacterium | reverse complement strand
GGTTGCCGTAAGGCCGATTACCGGGATATCCGGAAAGCGTTGCTTTAACTGTCCTAAAGACCGGTAGTCCTGACGAAAATCATGCCCCCAGTGAGATACGCAGTGCGCTTCATCTACCGCGAACAGTGCAATTTTAGTTTGTGCCAGCATGTTCAGAAAGTAGCGCTGTAACAAGCGCTCGGGCGACACATAAATAATGTCGTAGTGGCCTTCCTGCAGGCGCTGCACGGTAGCCTGGTAATCGTCCTGATCTAACGATGAATTCAGGTACGCAGCCTTTACTCCGGCCTCGCGCAATTGTTCTACCTGATCCTGCATCAGCGAGATAAGTGGCGAAACAACAATACCGGTGCCATCGCGCACCATGGCCGGGATCTGATAACACAACGATTTACCGCCCCCGGTAGGCAGCAATACCAGCACATCCTTGCCATTAATGGTGTGATCAATCACCTCAGCCTGACCGGAGCGAAACTCGCTGTAACCAAAGATATCTTCAAGAATTTGCTGAGCGTTACGGCTGTCTGCGGGCTGCGCAGCACTTGCCACGATAGCGTGCTGGCTATCGTTTTCGTCGATGGCGGTGGGGGTATCTGGTGTTGCAGTCATGAGTCGCAGAGTTTACGCGTTTTTTGCCTGAGGTTCACGGGTTTTGCCTGACTTTTTCTGCGACTTGCTATAACTGACTGATGTACCGCGACAGAGTCATTCCTGCGACGATAACAACAGTGTTATTATGAGCCAAATTTTGTTGTGTGGTGGAACTCATGGCTGAACCCTTACCCGATCTCATTGAAGAAATCGTTGCCGATAACGGTGTCGACGACTTTCAGGCTGTGGCTGAGCAGCTGTTACCGGCTGAAGATGTCGAAATTGCCACACTGTTAGAGTCACTCCCTGTAGAAGAGCGGATGTCGCTGTGGGAAGTGCTGCCGGATGTGCGCAAGATAGACGTGCTGGTAGAAATGCGGAGCGATCCACGGGAAGTGCTGATTTCCGCTACGCCGGACGACAAATGGAGTGCCATTTTACTCGGCATCGATGCCGAGGACTTACTCGAGTTGATGGACTCCCTGCCCAGCAAACTACTGGAACTGGCGATTCAGGCACTGGATGAACAACAACAGGCCTATTTCCGCGACGCGACCCAGTTTCCCGATGAGCAGGTTGGACACTGGATATCCCATGAAATGCTGGTGCTGCCATTAAATGCCAAGGTGCGCGATGGTTTGCGTCTGATAAGGCGCAATGTACCGGCTCACTGTGACAGCATTTTTCTGGTCAATCGTTCCGGCCAGTTCTCGGCTGCTGTAAAACTCACTGCCGTATTTGGTGCTCCCGAACATTTACCCATGGTGGAGCTGACCGAAGAGTCCATGCCGGTTATCAAGGGGACCGATGATTCCACCACGGCCTCCCTGCTGGTGCAGCGTAGTGGTTATGCCGCGTTGCCGGTGATTGATGACAACAATAAACTGCTCGGTCGCCACGATATTGTAAGTGCCAGTGAGCTGGTTAACGAAAATTACGAACGCCAGGTGATGGCAACCGCCGGTATGGATGAAGACGAGGATTTATTTGCACCGGTGGCAAAAAGTGCCCGTAGTCGTGCCTTATGGTTAGGCATCAACCTGCTTACCGCGTTTATGGCCTCATGGTTTATTGGCTTATTTGAAGCCACCCTGCAACAAGTGGTGGCGCTGGCCGTACTGATGCCAGTGGTCGCCAGCATGGGGGGGATCGCCGGTAGCCAGACCCTGACCCTGATTGTGCGGGGCCTGGCCCTTGGCCAAATCACCAGTGCTAACTTAAAAGCGTTGATGACCAAAGAGCTCAAGGTGGGTGGTGTTAATGGCGTGATCTGGGCGCTGGTGATCGGCATAGTGGCCTTTATGTGGTTCAGCGATCCGCTGTTGGGACTGGTTATCTGTCTGGCCATTTTTGTTAACATACTGGCAGCGGCGCTGGCTGGCGTGGTATTGCCGGTGATCCTGGAAAAGCTCAAAATTGATCCGGCGCTTTCCGGTTCGGTTATTCTCACCACTGTTACCGACATCGTTGGTTTTGTGGCCTTCCTGGGCCTGGGCAGCCTGTTTTTACTGTAATGAAAAGGAAACGCTTTGAACGCTGAGGCTATTCAACGCCAGGCCACCGCCGGTCTTCTTTATGCGGTGGCGGCCTACACCATGTGGGGCATTGCCCCATTATATTTTAAGCAGATTGCCAGTGTTCCGGCGCCGGATATTCTTATGCATCGCATTGTCTGGTCGGCGGCGTTGCTGGCGTTGTTACTGCTGGGTTTAGGGCAGTTTGCCAAAGTCAGGGCAATTTTTCAGTCTAAACGATTAATAGGGTTACTGGCCTTAGCCAGTGTGTTGCTGGGCGGCAACTGGCTGCTGTTCATTTGGGCTATTAATGCCAATATGATGCTTGAAGCCAGCTTGGGTTATTACATTAACCCGTTGCTTAACGTGTTTCTGGCCCGGTTGTTTTTAAATGAACGACTG
>JAYZXK010000186.1:0-3594 GCA_036141415.1 Pseudomonadota bacterium | reverse complement strand
ATTCACTATGCCAATCATTGATGTAGCCGTTCCGGTACCACTGCGACAAACCTTTAGTTACACCAGCGAGCAAAAGCTGGAGCCGGGTGTGCGGGTGAGCGTGCCCTTTGGTCGTCGCCAGTTAATTGGAGTAGTGACGGCAAGTTATGATGACCCGGTCGACGATACCGAGTCAGAGGTTAAACTGAAAGGGGTAACCGAAGTCCTTGATGAGCAACCGCTGTTTGATGCAACCCTGCAGGCGTTAACCCAGTGGCTGGCCACTTATTATCATCATCCTATTGGTGAGGTCTGGGCGACGGTTATGCCTACGCGGTTGCGCAAAGGCGGGGCGTTGAGTGACAGCGTTCCGGCATTAACGTTAACCGAAGCCGGACAAGCAGAAGCGCAAACGCCTACTTTACGAGGCAAAAAGCAGCTCGAATGCATCGCGTTACTGGCGCAGGGGCCGCTGGCGACTGAAGAAATCAAAACTAAATTCTCAAATGTGGTGCTAAAGGCGCTGGAAGAGAAAGCCCTGACCACTCAAACCAGTATCCGCCTGACTGAAAAGCAGGACTGGGCGTCATTCACTCTACAGCAAACACCGCCTACTGCCTCTACCGAGCAGGGCGTGGCGATCGCTGCTATTAACCAGCAAGCCAGCCACTTTGTGCCATTTTTACTCGACGGCGTTACCGGGAGTGGTAAAACCGAAGTGTACTTGCAGGTGATTGAGCCGGTGCTTAAACAGGGCAGGCAGGTGCTGATTCTGGTGCCTGAAATAGGCCTGACACCACAAACGGTAGGGCGCTTTGAACGTCGCTTTGGCATTAATGTTGGCGTGTTGCACTCGCAAATGACCGACCTGGCCCGCCTTAAAGTCTGGCAACAGGCGCGGCGTGGAGAGTTGGGGATTATCATTGGTACCCGCTCGGCTATTTTTACGCCGCTCAAACGACCAGGCATGATCATTGTGGATGAAGAGCATGATGAGTCTTTTAAGCAACAGGATGGCTTGCGTTACCACGCCCGCGACCTGGCGGTAAAACGCGCTCATACCGAAAACGTACCTTTGATTCTGGGCAGTGCCACGCCGTCGCTGGAAAGCCTGAATAATGCACTGAATAAGCGTTACACCCACTTAACCCTGAGTCAGCGCGCTGGCGGCGCCAGCCACACCCAGTTAAAGGTGCTCGACTCTCGCGATCAACCGCTGCACGCCGGCATTGCGCAGGGCCTGATAAGCATTATGCGCAGCCATCTGCAGCAGGGTAATCAGGTGTTAGTGTTTTTAAACCGTCGAGGCTTTGCTCCGGCAGTGCTGTGTCATCATTGTGGCCAAACGGTCGATTGCAAAAGCTGTGAGCGGCCGTTTACCTACCATAAGTCCCAGGGCAGGCTACAGTGCCATCATTGTGGTGCGAGCCGGAGAATGCCTGAGCAGTGCAGTGAGTGTCACAGTCACGATTTGCAAACCTCCGGCATTGGTACCGAGCAGCTCGAACAGGGGCTGGGCCAGTTATTCCCGGATATAAAGCAGGTCAGAATCGACAGCGATGCGGTAAAAGGCAAAGACAAGCTCATCACCCGTCTTGATGAAATCAATGCGCGCAAGTATCAGCTGCTGGTGGGCACGCAAATTCTGTCGAAGGGGCATCATTTTCCGCATGTGACGCTGGTGGTAGTGCTCGACTGTGACGGGGCGTTATTCTCGGCCGACTTCCGGGCAGCGGAAAAGCTAGCGCAGTTGATTACCCAACTGGCTGGTCGCGCTGGCCGCGCCAGTAAACCAGGCGAAATGTGGCTGCAAACCGATAATCCCGGCCACCCTCTACTGCAGGACCTTATTAATAACGGCTTTGCGCATTTTGCTCGTCAGGCATTGCAGGAGCGTAAGTTGGGGGCCCTACCGCCGTATAGTAGTCAGGCCATTTTCCGCGCCGAAGCCCGCGAAGCCGGACTCGCCGCTAACCTGTTGCAACAAATACGCGATTGTTATCGTCCCAGTGTAAATGCCGCCAAAGGGCAATTTATCGGGCCGTTGCCCTGTTTGATTGAGAAGCGCCAGGGACGTTTTCGCTACATGCTGGTATTGCAGAGTCAACAGCGCGCTGCGCTACATACCTGGCTAAAACACCACTTGCAGGAGGTAGAAGCGTTGCCTCTGGCAAGCAAGGTACGCTGGAGTCTGGATATTGACCCGGTCGACCTTAGCTAAGTGTGGTTACTGGTAAACTTTCAGCGTTAACCACACTTTAAAGCAGCATTTTTGCTAAAGAGCAGGTACACTGCCTGCAGATAATAATAATCATCCACACAGGGAAATCGATACAGCATTATGTCTCAACGCGATTACGTTTCTCGTGGACGTGCGCCACAAAAGAAAAATTCCAAGAAAACAAAAAACAAAAATACTGCCAGACGAGGTCGCAACCAGCAGGAACCACAGGTTACTGTACCCTGGGTAACGGTGGCCGTTGTGGTAGCTTTGTTGCTGGGCTTTGCCTGGTTCTTGTGGTCAATTAAAGATAATGCCGATCCGGATACCGCTCAGCCGCTTACGGTAGAGCCTGCGCCTATCGAAGATGAACTACCCGAACTGCCCGAGGAAGAGTGGGAGTACATTAAAACGCTGCCGGGTTACGAGGTAGAAGTTGAAGTGGCCGAGCAGGAAAAATCCGACAAGCGGTACCTGATGCAGTGTGCCTCGTTCAGAACCCGGGCCCAGGCCGATGAAATGCGCGCAAAAATTGCGTTTCAGGGGCTGGAAGCGCAGATCCGGCACAGCGATGGCGCCAACGGCGAGTGGTTCCGTGTGATCCTTGGCCCCTTTGACGCCAAGCGCGACGCTGAGCGTGCCAAACACGCACTGCGCAAAGTGAATATCACCACTTGTCAGATCTGGTTCTGGAATTTGTAAATAATCGGAAGCCGGCAGTCGCCGGCTTTTTATTGGCCGCTGTAAACGCCAGCGTATATTCATCTTTTAAGTCTTGAAAAATCGTCAGGCTCCCCCACCTACTACTCATTGTCAACGCACAGACCGCCCGGCGGAATGCTGTGCCAAACCACTACAGTGGAGTAAACGTGACTACAATAGTATCAGTCAGACGAGATAATCAGGTTGTCATGGCCGGAGATGGCCAGGTGTCATTGGGCAATACCGTAATGAAAGGTAATGCCCGTAAAGTACGCCGCCTGTATCAAAACAAAGTATTAGCCGGTTTTGCCGGTGGTACCGCCGATGCGTTTACCTTGTTTGAACGCTTTGAAGATAAACTGGAACTGCACCAGGGTCACCTGACCAAAGCGGCAGTAGAACTGGCCAAAGACTGGCGTACCGATCGCATGTTACGGCGTCTGGAAGCCTTGCTGGCTGTCGCCGATGAAACCGCTTCATTCATTATTACCGGTAACGGCGATGTGGTGCAGCCTGAGCAGGATCTAATTGCCATCGGTTCGGGTGGTAACTATGCCCAGGCAGCGGCTACAGCGTTATTGAATAATACGCAGTTAACGGCACACGAAATTGCCACCCAAAGTTTATCGATTGCCGGCGACATTTGTGTGTTCACCAACCATAATCAAACGGTTGAAGTACTCGATTACTAA
>JAYZXK010000185.1:0-6018 GCA_036141415.1 Pseudomonadota bacterium | reverse complement strand
GGAGGATATTTAAGTTATGAGGATTTGGCTTCTCACACCTCTGACTGGGTGACGCCGGTATCGGCTAATTACCGTGGCTACGATGTCTGGGAGTTACCGCCCAACGGTCAGGGCATTGCAGCGCTGCAGATCCTCAATATTCTGGAACAGTACGACATCGAAGGCATGGGGCTGGATTCTGCCGATTATATTCACACCTTTGTTGAAGCAAAAAAGCTGGCCTTTGAAGATCGCGCTAAGTATTACGCCGATCCGGCATTTAATGATATCCCGGTAGCCCCGCTTATCAGTAAAGAATATGCCCGGCAGCGCCGCAAACTTATCGATCCGTTAAAAGCGGCTAACCGCTATGATGCCGGCGTTATCGACGGCGACACTGTATATCTCACTGTTGCCGACAGCCGCGGCAATATGGTGTCGTTAATTCAGAGTAACTATCGCGGCATGGGTTCTGGCATGACCCCGCCAGGGCTGGGCTTTATTCTGCAAAACCGTGGTGAGTTATTCACCCTGGAGCCTGGCCATAGCAATGAATATCAGCCGGGTAAACGTCCCTTTCATACCATTATTCCTGCCATGGTCACACGCAATAATAAACCCTGGTTAAGCTTTGGTGTTATGGGCGGCGCCACACAGCCCCAGATGCATGCGCAAATAATCGTCAATCTTATTGATTTTGGTATGAATTTGCAGGAGGCTGGAGATGCGCCCCGGTTTATTCACAGTGGCTCAAGCAGTCCTACCGGCGCTTTAATGAAAGACGGTGGCTCGATTAGTCTGGAACGTGGCTTTTCGCTGAGTACCGAAAGAGAGCTGCTGGAAAGAGGCCACAAACTGGAAAATAAACTGGGGATTTACGGTGGCTATCAAGCGATTATGTATGATGCCGATAAGCAGATATACTATGGCGCATCAGAAAGCCGCAAAGATGGTCAGGCTGCCGGATACTAATTTACAACGCCGGTCGATAACGATAAAAACAACGGGAAGACTATGTCGCAACCACAAAAAGGTATTTGTGCTGAACCCAATCTGCATGCGCAGTACTTGTTATTCAATGTGATTGACGACGATTCTCAGGCTGTCCGGGCCAAGCTGGGCAGAGCACTGGAAGTGATTGATTATTACGATAATGAACACTACGAAGCCATGGTATCAGGGGTTATTGCCGTGGGCAGTAATTACTGGAGTGAACTTTATCCCGGCCCCATCCCCGTTGAACTGACGCCGTTTCCTGATATGCAAAGTGAAGACCGCGTTGCACCCTCCACGCCCTGTGATTTATTTATTCAAATCCGCGCTGACCGCATCGATATTTGCTATGCCATTGGCCTGGAAATCATGGAGCTGCTACGGATCCACGTGGAACTGGTGGAACAGATACAAGGTTTCCGCTATCTGGATGGTCGCGATCTTAATGGCTATTTGTATGCCCAGGACAATCCCCGGGGCCTGCAGCGAGCCAAAGTTGCTGTAGTTGAAGATGATGACAACGGCTTCGCCGGTGGTAGCTATGTACATGTACAGCGCTTCAGGCACGATTTACGCCGTTGGTTAAGCCTGTCTGAACGCCAGCAGGAACAGATCATGGGTACTACCAGGGAGCACAATCTGCCCAGTGTGGAGTGTAACCCATCCTCTCACAGCGTCAGGGCCAGTATTATTGCCACAGAGCAGGGTAAGGCGGACTTGCTTAAGCAGGGTATGCCCTACGGCGATATGACATCGCAGGGTATGTTTTCAGTTACCTGTGCGGCCAGCTCCCAACCCTTTAAACGAATGCTACACAGTCAGGTATACGGCAGTGGCGATGGTGAATACGACCGCTGGCTGGATTACACCGCAGCCGAGACAGGCTGCGCGTTTTTTGCGCCGTCCATTGCGTTTATTAAAGCCCAGGCTAAGCTCTGAGTTCACTATCTGCCAATGACGCCAATTAACTACAATCAGCTGTATTACTTTTACATGGTGGCCGAGCACGGCTCTATTGCCAGGGTTAGCGAATTACTGCATATCACGCCGCAAACTATCAGTGGCCAGATAAGTGCGCTGGAAGACACCATTGGCGCATCGTTGTTTACCCGTCAATCCCGGCGTCTGATACCCACCGAGCTGGGAATAATGGTGCAGGGCTATGCGGCAGATATTTTTCAGCTCGGAGAAGAACTCAAGTCGGTGCTTAATCAGCAGCACAACCAGTGGCAGAGCTTTACCGTGGGGATCACCGATGTGTTGCCCAAAACCCTGGTCTACGAAATGCTTAAGCCGGTTTTACAGTTACCGGTGAAACTGGTGTGCCGGGAGGGAGAACTGACCTCGTTGCTCGGCGAGCTGGCGGTTAACCGTCTGGATATGGTGTTATCCGATCAGCCCATTCAAACTGGTAGTCATATTAAGGCATACAGCCACTTGATCACCGAGTCGCCCATGGCTGTGTATGCCGCCGCCGATAAATACGACCCACTAAGTCAGGATTTTCCCCGCTCACTGCATAACGCTCCTTTCCTGCTGCAAGGCAAAAAGTCGCTAATTCGACAACAGTTGTTAGGCTGGTTCAGCACTCAGGATATTCAGCCTGACATCACGGCGGAATTTGATGACAGCGCCCTGATGCTGGCTTTTGCCCAGGAAGGACTGGGCGCGTTTTCTGCCCCTTTGCTGTTGGCACCTCAACTGAAAAAGCAATTTGGCTTGCTAAAAGTCGGTGTGATCAACCGTGTTACCGAGCAGCTCTACGCGATCTCTCCGGAGCGCAAACTCACTCATCCTGCCGTTCTGCAACTAGTAAAAGCCCTGCGTAGCTGATACCAGCATCTGGTGTTTTTATGATCAGGAATTACCTGACTTAATGTAAGTTATATACGATTTTAACTTACAGTGGATGACCCTATATAATGCACAGTGTTAATTTTCGTTTCTTGTTTAGCGAGGCTTTTATGAAACGTGTAGTGCTGTTTTTGATCACAAACCTGGCCGTGGTACTGGTACTCGGGATTGTGCTCAGTGTGGTGTTTGCCGTGCTGGGTATTAACAGCCAGAGTATGGGTGGCTTACTGATATTTGCTGCTGTATTTGGTTTTGGTGGTTCGTTTATTTCATTGTTAATGTCGAAGTGGCTGGCAAAGCGCTCAACCGGCGCTGTTGTTATAGAACGGCCGCGCAATGCGACTGAGCAATGGTTGCTGGAGACCGTAAAACGTCAGGCCCAGAAAGCCGGTATCGGCATGCCGGAAGTCGCGGTTTATGACTCGCCGGAAATCAATGCTTTTGCCACTGGCGCCAATCGCAATAACGCCTTGGTTGCAGTGTCGACAGGCTTACTGCAAAACATGACGCAGGAAGAAGCTGAAGCGGTACTGGCCCACGAGGTATCTCATGTGGCCAATGGCGATATGATCACCCTGGCGCTTATTCAGGGCGTGGTTAATACCTTCGTGATTTTCCTGGCCCGCGTGGTTGCAGGCTTAATCAGCAACCTGATGCAAAACGATGAAGATGGTGAGGTAGTCGGCGGTTTCGCTTATCTGTTCACGGTTATCATTCTGGAAGTAATTTTTGGTGCACTGGCCAGTGTGGTGGTGTTCTGGTTCTCCCGTCAACGAGAGTTCCGGGCCGATGCGGGATCCGCTTCACTAGTGGGTAAGCAAAAAATGATTGCTGCGCTTCAGCGACTCAAGTCTAACCGGGAAAGCGAGCTGGAAGGCACGATGATGGCTTTCGGTATTGCCGGTAAACGCAGTTTCTCAGAGCTGTTTATGAGTCACCCGCCGCTGGAACAGCGGATCCAGGCACTGCGTTCTGCTGAGCGTGTTTAATCAGCAACCAACCATCGCTAAGCAGTGATGGCTGACTGTTTTGGCCGGACGGGCTTCCACTTCCCGTCCGGCTTTTTTATGGGCTCGGCATCAGTTACTTATTTTGCCGCAGCCTGATCAGGTTTATTAAGCAGGTAGATAAGATAAACAATCGCCACAATTGGCACGAATACAGAAATACCCAGAGACAGCGCGGTCAGTATGGGTTTGTCGGTCTTGCGTTTTCCTAACATAAACCCCACCACGGTCATGATAATAGCCACGGGGATAAGCCATGGAAAAATGGTCTGTATAGTGTAATTATTCACTTTGCCTTCCGGTTAGTTAATGTGCTACAGCGCCATCCCAGTCGGCCGGGAGGTCAGTGTGCATCAGGGCTTCAATGGTGTGAATGTGAAGATGCAGCAGTGGGTCGTCAGGGGCTATCAGCAATGCTTTATTGAAATAACTAAGTGCCTGTTGCCAGTCTCTGGTGATACGGCAAGCCAGGCCATCACGAATATAAGGGGCCACGATAAGCTTTTGTTTACGGGCATCTTCACTCAGGTGGTTAAGGACTTCATAGACCCGAATCGGGGCCTGACGCCCTTTAACTCTGACCACATCCAGCACCCGGCAGTCTACAGGCTGTTTATGACTAACCGCTTTAAGTGTTTGTGCACTGATAACAATATCGGCATGATACTTTGGAGCCAGCCCTTCAAGACGGAACGCAATATTAACGCTGTCGCCAATTACAGTGGTATCCATTCTGTCATCGCTACCTACGGTACCCAGGATCACAGGGCCAATATGAATGCCTACGCCAACCCGAATGGCTTCATAGCCGGACTTAGCCCGATGGGTATTATAAACGCTCAGGGCTTTTTGCAGGTCGAGTGCTGCATTCACCGCATCGGTGGCTTTATCAGTGCCATTTCCGCCGGGGTGGTCAAACAGGGCCATAATGGCGTCGCCGATAAATTTGTCGATGAAGCCGCCGTTCTGGTGAATGGGGCCGTTCATGCGCAGAAAATAAGAATTCAGGAAGTTCATTAACTCCTGGGGTTTCATTTTCTCCGACAGGCCGGTGAAACCGCGAATGTCACAGAACAGGATAGCAACTTCGTCTTCGTCGGCGCGGCCGAGTTCGAGGGTGTCGATACCATGTTTGGCAAAGTGGTCGACAAACTGTTTCGGTACAAATTTCTGGAAAGTCTGATTCAGCCGCATGGCTTCATCAGCCTTTTCCAGAAAACGTTGTTCGCTATCGTCGTTTCGAATGACCGGTTCAGGAATAACGCGGGTCGCCGCCCGGGCAATACGCTGAGTCAGCCGTTTCTGCCTGATAAGCAACAGAGTAACAATCCCGGCGTAGAGTACCGTTACGCACACAAAGGCTGTGTATAGCAGCGTCATTCCGGCATTTTTCCTGACCCGCCCGTTAACTTAAAGGTTGGCAAACACTTTGCGCGCCGCTTCAAGTGTAGCGGCGACAATCTCTGGCGTATGCATTTTTGACACAAAGCCTGCTTCATACGAAGCCGGAGCCAGATAAACGCCTTCGTCGAGCATGCCGTGATAAAACTGCTTAAAGCGCTCCTGATTGCAGTTAATTGCCTGTTGATAGTTCACAACCTTATCTACGTCGGTGAAAAACAGGCCGAACATTGAACCGGCGTGGTTGGTGGTAAACGGGATACCATGTTCATCAGCGATGGCCTGAAATCCTTCAACCAGCGCCTTGGTGCTGTTGAAGATAGGTTCATAAAGGCCGGGCTCGGCAATTTGTTCCATTGCTGCCAGACCCGCCGCCATGGCGATAGGGTTACCCGATAAGGTACCTGCCTGATAGATAGGGCCGGTTGGCGCAATATGGGTGAGGATAGACTTTTTACCACCGAATGCCCCCACCGGCATACCGCCACCAATGACTTTACCCAGGCAAGTCAGGTCGGGAGTGACGCCATAGCGTTCCTGTGCGCCGCCACGACTTACCCGAAAGCCGGTCATCACCTCGTCAAAAATCAGTACCGCGCCGTGTTCGTCACAAATATCGCGCAGGCCTTGTAAAAAGCCATCGACGGGAGGAATGCAGTTCATGTTGCCGGCAACCGGCTCAACAATAATACAGGCAATATCGTCGCCCACTTCGGCAAACACCTGCTTAACGCTATCGAGGTTATTGTATTCAACGGTTAAGGTGTGCTGTGCCACATCAGCT
>JAYZXK010000184.1:0-2520 GCA_036141415.1 Pseudomonadota bacterium | reverse complement strand
AGTAAACAGCACACCGCCAATCAGGGCACCAACCAGGGTGCCGTTAATACGCACTTTCTGCAGGTCCTTACCGATATTTAATTCAATCTGACGCGCCATGTCGGTGGCATCCCAGCTTTCAATGGTGCGGCGAATATGTTCGGTAAGAAAACCGGCCAGCTCCGGGGCGATATAACGGGCAGCTACGCCAATATGATGATTCACTGCCGTTTGTAAGTCTTTATCGGCCAGAAGTCTCGCACCACTGTCGCTAAACAACCGGCTCAGTCGGTTTACCACCTGACCGTCGGCGTTAGCCAGATCATCACTTAACCACTGGTGAATATCCTGCCAGATGCGCTGCAGGTAATTGTGCAGAGCCTCGCTTTCCAGTAGCCGGTTACGAAAATCTTCAAGCTTTTGCTGCGCCCCCGGATCCGTTTCCAGCCCATCAATAAAACGAGAAATTTGTTCGTTTAGCGTCTGCCTGACCGGGTGCGCCGGATCGTTATTTATATCCTGCAGGGTGTGGCTAACGGCACTAACGGCAATTGCTGCTCCCTGCTCACTTAACCAGCCTGAGGGCAGTATTTTCTCCAGCCGGCGATACTCGGTTTTCAGCCAGATGTTGAGCTTATCGGCGATAAGCGCCTGGGTTTCCTCGCTTTGCAATGCGCCGGCCAGCTTATCGATGAGCTTATCCACCAGCTGTTGGTGACGGTTATCCCTGGTCATCACTCTTAATGAACCTGCCAGCAGAGCTGCCATTGGGATTTTGCGCAAGCCGCGGTCTACCGAGCGGCGCAGAGCTTGTTGAATGGGCGTGTCATCAATCACGTTTAATAAGCCGGTAAGACTGTCGGCCACATAATGGGCCAGGCGTGCAGCATTGTTGCTTTGCGATAACCACAGGCCCATGGCTTTTGCCGGAGAACTACGCGCCACCAGGGATTCGATAGCCTGTTCGTGAAAGAATTTTTCCTTTACAAACTCTGCCAGATTAGCCGCTATTGTGTGCTGATTGCGGGCCACAATATTAGTATGAGGGATCGGCTTAAAGGCCGGGATAGGCCGAAATAACGCGCTTACGGCAAACCAGTCAGCCAGGCCCCCGACCAACGCGGCTTCAGCCATCATTTTAATTAAACCCAGAGCCGTATGGTTAGCGAGTGATGGTTGCAGTGTTTGCCACACACTGATGCAGATAAACAGGCCCGCTGCGCCCAGTAACCAGAGACCTGCCTGTCGTTTTGCCCGGCTCAATTGTAGCGCTTTATCCATAAATTCCATCTCTGTTCAGGGTCGGTTGCTGGTAATGATGTATAGGCAATTAGCCGTTAAGCAAGGGAAAACACACTGATCTCCCTATTTTATTTATACCTTTAAATTTTTTTAAAATTTATTTTTATTATTTTGCATCCAATCCGGTAACTCGCTCGTTTGGCTAATGACGGCTGCTTTAAATCACCCTGCAGTATGGCAGTCATACTCATTACAAGGAGATACGGAAAATGAATACAAAATATCATTGGAGCTTAGGCCCGTCGATCATCGCCCTGTCACTCACCCTGGCACTTGGCGGTTGCGTGGATGACGGTGATACCGGTCCTGCAGGCCCGGCTGGAATGGATGGCGCGGATGGTAACGATGGAAGCGATGGCGCACCGGGGTTACCGGAAGGCGTTTTCTTAATTGCCAACAACGGTGATTCAAATCGCGGGACCCTGACCCGGGCCGATCAAAATGCGGCTATGTTAAGCCAGTTCACCAGTGGTAATAATGAAGGTGTGATGCTGGATAGCACTGGTAATCTGTTTCAGGCGGGCGACAGCAGTACCGGCAGCTTACGTACGGTGTGCCGAATGACATCCCGCTCAGGCGGCATGTATATGCCTTCTTATGACAAAGATATCACCGGGGCCAACACCGGCCTTACCAACCCTAAAGGGATCCATCTGGCCGAGCACAGCGGCATGGTGTTTGTGGCGGATTTTAATGGCATGCGGATCAGCATATTCGGCAGTCAGGCAGCAGGCGATGTAACGCCGGTTGCAGAAATTCCGCTGTCGGCCAAGCCATGGGATGTCACGGTAGATGAAGTTAACGACCGCATGTATGTGGCTCTCACCGACGGTACTGTAGCCGTTTATGATAATGTCATGGGGTCGGATTTTGCCCCTACAGTCATGCGTTCAATTGTACCGACTGATGCCGATGGCAATCAGCTTTCGGTTAACCTGCACGGTATTGTTTATGACGCCGACAGCGATCGCCTGGTGGTTTCTGATGTGGGCGATGCAGCCGTGGCCGATGATGGCCAGCTGTTTGTGATCGATAATGCTGCCATGGCGGATGGTAATACAGTACCTGCCCGTCAGGTTGGCGGCCCGATGTCGATGCTGGGTAATCCGGTAGACATTATTCTTACCGGCACCACTTTGCGTGTGGCAGAAAAGTCGAACGATGCCATTCTCGTCTTTACTAACATTTTCCATGGGCCGGATGGCGACATGGCCCCCACCCTTGCAACCACTACCAGTA
>JAYZXK010000183.1:0-2812 GCA_036141415.1 Pseudomonadota bacterium | reverse complement strand
TGACTCGTTGCGAAGAGCATCTCACCAGGTGGCGCTACATTCACTGTATTTTTGGTGAAATTAACATAACGTAGCTGGATTAACGTGCGCGTTGCAGGCGCTGTTTCAGGTATTGCAGTCTGGGAAGCAAAATCAGCAAGGCGATTGCCCAGTATATTAACGGTTCCTGCAGGCCGGTTTTGCGTGACCAGCTAAAGTGTAACAAAGCCAGAAAAACAACTAAGTAGATAGTGTTATGCAGGGATTGCCAGCGTTTGCCAAGACGCTGCCTGACTTTATTAGGCGAGGTAATGGTTAAAGCAGCCAGCAGTAATAAGGCAACCATGCCGATGGTAATGTACGGCCGTTTAATAATTTCACCCACCACCAACGACCAGTCAAACTGTAACTCAAAGCTGATATATGTCAGCAGATGGATAACAGCATAAACGAACACATAGACGCCCAGCATTCGCCTGAAACGCATTAAACCCGGGGCGGGCAGGTAGCGGGCAGCCGGACTGACAAGCAAGGTGATCAGCAGCAGGTTTAAGGCGCCGATGCCGGTAAAATGAATCAGCGCTTTCACCGGGTCTGCCCCCAGGTTATCGGTGACACCCAGATAAAAAGTGAAAATCACCCAGCCGAGGATCAACAGGTGCAATAACGTTTTGCCCAGCGTGATTTGCCAGGCAGATAGTTTTAATGGTTTATTCAGTAACTTCATTCAACATTAATAATAGCGGGTGAGATCCATGTTGGTGTACAACGGAGCGACTTCCTGATAACCGTTAAACATCTCGGTATCGATACGGTTCTGTGAAAACAGGCCGCCTTTGGTGATCCGTCGTTCACTGGCCTGACTCCAGCGTGGGTGAGCCACATTCGGGTTCACGTTGGCATAAAAGCCATACTCGTGGGCTGCCAGTCGATTCCAGGTAGTCTGCGGCTCCTGATCGGTGAGAGTAATGCGCACCACTGATTTAATACTTTTAAAGCCATATTTCCAAGGCACTACCAGCCGAATTGGCGCGCCGTTCTGCGGTGGCAGGGTTTTACCGTACACGCCAACCGACATTAGTGATAACGGGTGCATGGCTTCATCCAGTCGCAGGCCTTCCACATAAGGGTAGTCGATACCACCACCCATAAACGGGTTGCGTTGACCCGGCATCTGTTTTGGGTCGAAGAGAGTTTTAAACGCCACATATTTAGCCGAACCGAGCGGATCAGCCAGCTTGAGTAGTTTATTTAATTCAAAACCCAGCCAGGGGATCACCATCGACCAGGCCTCAACGCATCTTAACCGGTACACCCGTTCCTCTAATGGAAATTTATTGAGGATATCGTCATAGCTCAGGGTAATGGGGTTGCGAACCATACCGTCAATTTTCAGTGACCACGGGTCAACCTGAAAGTCTTGAGCATTTTCCACCGGATCGTCCTTACTGGTGCCGAACTCATAAAAGTTGTTGTATGAGGTGACTTTTGCATAGGGCGTCATGGTTTCGTCGGTAGACAGGCTGTCGTTGCGGGTAAAATCCAGCGGCATGGCCTTGAATGCCGGCTTGTCATCATCGTCATCAAACCAGCCGCGAGCTGTTGCTGAACCGCTAAGCAGAGCGCCCGCACCAACAAACCCCATGGATTTGAGCAATCTGCGCCGCGATGAGAACACTGATTCGTCGGTAATTTCGTGACTTTTAAAAGTTTGAGATGGTTTAAATCGTTTAGTCATAATACCTGATTTGCGAAAACTAATACCTCTGGTTACGTACTAAGACCGCATTAAGCACAAAAAAATTTCATCCCCGCCGGATAGTATTAGTAGCAGCGCCGTCGGCTTACGTTGCTCCCCACAAGTTGGCAAGGTATTTGTAATATCGTTAGTTCAATGCCTATAACCACAGAATATTGACACTTATGAGATTACCGACAAAAAGCCTGATTGCCAAAATTGAAGCCCTGTCTGCGCAAATGACCCCTGAGCAATTAAAAGACTTTCTGGATGTGCTGGATTCCATGGCAGTAATGGTGGAAGACGCCAAAGCCATGCCGACCTCTGCAGAAGCCAGCGAGTTAAACGCGGTTAAACTGGCCCTGCATTAGAAGGTAAGCTGCTTTTGCTGCTGATTGCCTACAGGCAGGCATGCGCTTTAATACTTGTTCAGGCGGTTACAAGGACAAAGTGTCGAGCACGCCACCACGCTTGGGCACAAACATATTGGAATAAAGGCGGGCGGCGAATTCGTCGGTCATACCTGAAATATAATCGGCAATCACGCGGTGACCGTTGCCTTGCTCCTCGGCCTGTAACCAACGGCTACGGGTGTTTTCCGGTAGTAGACGAGTGGGATCGGAGCTGAATGCCTCAAAAAGCTCCATCACTACCTGCTGGCCTTTATATTCCAGTAATTGGACTTCAGGTTTGCGAATGACCTTGCGGTAAACAAACCGTTTAAACAGAGCAAGTGCTTCGCTGTGATGATGAGGCAGAACCGCCTGATAACACAACAAGGGGTGAGTAAACTGCGGATTTTCCTCGATGCGGATTGCGGTAATAAAGCAGTTAACCAGTGCGCCAATGGCGTTTTTGCGCTCAAACTGTTCAATGCTGAACAGGCGGTCACCGAGTTGACATATCGCATCAGACAACCAGGGCACTTTGAGTTCAATCAACGGCTTTTCCAATTCTTCACTGAATTCGGCGCGCTTAACCATCCCCATCACAATGGCATCTTCCAGATCGTGAATACCATAGGCAATATCGTCGGCCAGCTCCATGACGCTGCAATCAAAAGACTTATGGCTGGTCTTACCGTGCTTACCGGCA
>JAYZXK010000182.1:0-6172 GCA_036141415.1 Pseudomonadota bacterium | reverse complement strand
GCGAAGAAGTGACTGACTGGCAGCCCGGGCAACGGGTGTGCGCCATTGTTTCAGGGGGGGGATACGCCGAGTACGTGGCCATTGAAGCGAGTCACCTGATGGCGGTACCAGAGGCACTGTCCGATGCCGAAGCGGCCGGTTTAAGCGAAGTGTTCTTAACCGCTTACCAGGCCCTGCGCTGGGTTGGTCAGATTGATAATGGCCAGAAGGCGCTTATTCATGCGGGAGCCAGCGGGGTAGGGTTGGCAGCCTTGCAACTGTGTAAGTTGTGGGATATCAGCACGGCGACCACGGCCTCATCCGCACAAAAACTGGCCGTTTGTGAAGCGGCGGGGGCCGAATTACTGGTGAATTATAAGCAGCAAGACTTTGTAGATGAGCTCAAATCGCACTGGCCTGAGGGCGTTAATATGGTGCTGGACATGGTGGCAGGCGATTACCTGAACCGGAATCTTAAAGTGCTCGCCACCGACGGTTCGGTGGTGTACCTGGCGATGCTGGCCGGACGCTTTGCCGATAAACTTGATATGGCGTTACTTTTAGGTAAACGAGCCAGTGTGCGCGGCACCACGCTGCGTAATCGCGACAATAACTATAAAGCCCGGCTGACAGAGGCCTTCTGCCGGGACTGTATGCCGGCTTTTAGCGCAGGTGAATTAAAGGTACCGGTTGATACGGTTTATACGGTAAATGAAGTTGAGCAGGCACACCAACAGGTGCTGAGCAACAACACCAGCGGTAAAGTTGTCATCAGTTGGTAACTCAGCGCTGGCACTGATTAATGAGGTGCTTGCTAGTACGAATTTAATGTGATTTTCAGGAGACGTTATGAGTGAACAATATGTCCCGCCCAAGGTTTGGGTAAATGACGCCGCCGGTGGCAATAAGTGGGCTAACATCAATAGCCCGGAATCCGGTGCCCGCTTTGAACGGGAACTGCCAGTGGGCGAGCATCCGCTGCAGCTATACTCGCTGGGCACGCCCAATGGCCAGAAAGTGACTATTATGCTGGAAGAATTACTGGCAGCCGGGGTTACCGCGGCAGAGTATGATGCCTTTCTGATCAATATTGGTGAGTCTGATCAGTTCTCATCGGGCTTTGTGGCGGTAAATCCGAATTCGAAGATCCCTGCACTGGTAGATAAGTCCGGTGAAAAAGAAGTTAACGTATTCGAATCTGCGTCGATTTTGGTTTATCTGGCAGAGAAGTTTGGTAAGTTCCTACCCGCCGAGGGCCTGGCCAGAACGCAAACTTTAAACTGGTTGTTCTGGGCACAGGGATCGGCACCGTTTCTAGGTGGCGGTTTCGGCCATTTTTATGCCTATGCCGATGAGAAACAGGAATACCCGATTAATCGCTTTGCTATGGAAGCGAAGCGTCAGTTGGATGTGCTGGATAAGCATCTGGCGCAGAATACCTATATAACGGGTGATGAATACACTATCGCTGATATGGCTATCTGGCCCTGGTATGGCTGTTTAGCTCTGGGTTATCTGTATGACGCCGCTGAGTTTCTGCAGGTTCACACCTATACTCATGTAAGGCGCTGGGCCGGGCAGGTTCTGGCTCGTGAAGGCGTGCAGCGCGGCCGCATTGTAAACCGCACCTTTGGTGAGGAGTGGGAGCAGCTTCGGGAGCGCCATAAGGCTGCGGATATTGATAAAGTGCTGGCTAATAAGCCGGCTTAAGATGCCTGGACTAAGAATTATTTCATTAAATAGTTCTTTCAGGTATCGGTTTGTACCTATTTTAAAGTGTTAGTGCATAAGGCTGTTTATAGATGGTTGCCGGAGTCGCCGGCAGCGACCAAAGGGTGTTGTGCGACCCGGTGACCGTGAACCACTCTGGACTCCCCGCAGCCCTTATCAGTGAAAAGCGTCATCGTCACTGGCAGAACAAACTGGACCGTCAATGACGGCACATCCCTGTGCCGCATCGACTGAATCCTCATCCATGATGATTCTTCCAGTTTGTTATGTCTGCCAGCGACAATGACAACACTGAAGAAGGGCACAAGTTCTTCTTTCTTAGACTTAAATACCAGGATGACCAAAAGTCACACTTTCTGAATGCCGTGCCAATTGATTAGGGGTTATAACCGGTATCTTCTTTGGTCGGTGATTCGGCGGCGTTACGGGCTAGATCATCGCAGCGTTCGTTTTCCGGGTGGCCACTGTGACCTTTTACCCAGTGCCAGTTGACTTCATGTTGCTGGATCACCTCATCGAGAGCCTGCCACAGGTCGGCGTTTTTTACCGGCTTCTTATCTTTGGTACGCCAGCCATTGCGCCGCCAGTTATGGATCCACTGGTTGATACCGTTCTTTACGTACTGACTGTCGGTGGTGAGTTCTACCTGACAGGGTTTAGTCAGTAATTTGAGCGCTTCAATGGTGGCCAGCAGTTCCATGCGGTTATTAGTGGTTAGCGTAAATCCTTCGCTGATCTCTTTACGGTGCTTGCCATAAATTAAGATTGCACCATAGCCGCCAGGGCCAGGATTGCCTAAACAAGAGCCGTCGGTATAAATATGCACAGATTGTTGGGCCACGGATTCTCCTTTTTTTAACCTCAAGCGTGGTCACTTGGCAGTGGCTTGGTATACTACCGCAATCAGCAATAAGATAAGAGTGGTTTATGCGTCAAATTGTACTGGATACGGAAACAACGGGTATTAATCCAAAAGAAGGCCACCGGATCATCGAAATAGGGTGCGTGGAAGTGATCAATCGCCGTCTTACCGGCAATCATTTCCATGTTTATATTAACCCTAAGCGCGAAATTGAACAGGAAGCCATTGAGGTTCACGGCATTACCAATGAGTTTCTGGCTGACAAGCCGGTGTTTGCCGATGTGGCCGGTGAATTTATAGAGTTTATTCGCGGCGGCCAGCTAGTTATTCATAACGCGCCCTTCGACGTGGGCTTTATGGATCACGAATTCGCCATGCATGGTCCCACCGCAAGCGTAAAAACCAAAGAGATTTGTGGCGTACTGGATACCCTGGTACTGGCCCGCGATATGCATCCCGGGCAGAAAAATAACCTGGATGCGCTGTGTAAGCGTTATGGTATCGACAACAGCCATCGTGAACTGCACGGCGCATTACTGGATGCCGAAATCCTGGCCGACGTGTACCTGATGATGACCGGTGGTCAGACCGATCTGAATCTTAGTGGTAACAATCAGGCCAATTCAGGCGGTGCTGAGGTGATCCGACGAATTCCTCGGAATGGAAAAAAATTAAAGGTTATTCAAGCTACTGCCGATGAATTAACACAGCATGAGGCGCGTCTGGACCTGGTACAAAATCCAATCTGGCGCCAGTAAACCGGTGAATTTTGCCAACACAGGGCTATTTGGGTGAGCAGAGCATTACTGACAATCTTGAGTGTAGCACTGGCCTTTGCGGTAAGTGCCCAACAGCCTGCTGAGCAGGGGGCAGAGCCAACGCCTGAGGCTACCGCTGAGCAAGCTGAGAGTGAATCACCCATTGCGCTGATTGGTAACGATTATGAAAATGGTATTAAGCTGATGCAAAACCGTTTTCGTATTGATCACAATGTTAAGGAAGTCACTATGGTGTTCTTCCGGGAATATGGCTCTGCGCCCGTGGTGCTGGTACGCCCGGATGGCTCCAAGATATTCCAGTCACAGGTAGAAGGTGAGGACATCTTTTGGTTCGATTCTGATACCTATGACATGATCAGTATTAAAAATCCGGTGCCCGGCCCGTGGCAGGCGGTGGGGCAAATTGTTGAGGGTAGCCGCGTGATGGTGCTCTCTGACATTGCCTTGCATGCTGAGCCCTTACCACCCATTTTATTTTCCGGTGAAATTCTCAAACAAACGGCCTACCTGACCAACGGCGATAAGCCTATTGATTACAGCCAGTTTCGTGACGTGGTTGAGCTGACCATTGATTTGGTGAGCACGAATAACCCTAATTACGATAATTTCGGCGCCGACGACCAGCAAATTGCCACGTTTGAAGATAACGGCCGCGGCATGGATGAAGCACCGCTGGACGGTGTATTTACCGGCCAGTTTAATCTGAATGTACCGGCTGGTGAGTGGCAACCGGTTTTTCGGGTCACTACGCCTATGTTTACCCGTGAACAGGTTGATCCGCCACTCAGGCTTTATCCTAACCCGGTTAAAATAGACGTAGAACTCGACGGCGGTGGTAACGATTATCACAAACTGTTGATCGATGTAGACCGCGACCTGGTAGATATCAACACGTTACTGGTAGACGGTAAAGTGCGTTACCCCAACGCCGACGTGCGCAACTTTTCGCTCACTGAATTGGGCGGCGATGTACGCGAATACCTTATTATTGCCTACGACTACGGCATTTTCAGAGTAAAAATGACCGCTTATGGCAAAACCGTTAATGGCCGTGACTTTATTCTTGATGTGCCGGAGTTCACCTTTTTAGTGGCTGAACCTGAATTACCCGAACCCGAAGTTACCGAGTCGGCTGCTGACAACAATGTGGATGAAGTTATTCCGGACCCGCAAGTCACCACCGAAGAAGATGAGGGCATGGACGACGACACCCTGATGATGTGGCTGATCATCGTTAACGGCAGTATTATTGGTGTTGGGCTGCTGGCGGCTGTTGTGGTTATTTTAATGAAACGCCGTTCCGGCAAAAGAAGTGTGCAGCCAGCGAAGGCCGATGCGAAAGCTACCGCTAAGTCTGCCGAGGCGGCGAAGCCGGGATTCTTAAATGGTCTGCTGGGCAAGTTTAAAAAGTCCAAAGAATAACCTGCAAGCGCCGGTTTTGCTGGCTTTTCGGTCAACGTGGCGAATTATCAGGCAAACGATCCAAAGAATGACACTTTCGTGAAAAAAACCGTTGACTCCTTTCGGGGTAATACGTATCATCTGCGCCGCAGTGAGGGACAGGGTAACCTACTTACCCAAGTAACTTGCTGAAATGATTGAAAATGTGGAGCGGTAGTTCAGTTGGTTAGAATACCGGCCTGTCACGCCGGGGGTCGCGGGTTCGAGTCCCGTCCGCTCCGCCACTTTTCAATTGTGACTAAAGGCTTTATGGAGCGGTAGTTCAGTTGGTTAGAATACCGGCCTGTCACGCCGGGGGTCGCGGGTTCGAGTCCCGTCCGCTCCGCCATTAGCCTGATTCAAAAAGCGTATACCACTACGCGTACCGTTGGAGCGGTAGTTCAGTTGGTTAGAATACCGGCCTGTCACGCCGGGGGTCGCGGGTTCGAGTCCCGTCCGCTCCGCCATTTACAATAATGGGGTCAGAGTACTTTATTACTTTTAGACATCATTGTTGTTTCTGAATGTGATTTCCTTTCTCCTTATTTAGATAATGTACTCTGACCCCATTGTTGCATTGTTGATTCGGCTGGTACTGGATTTTCTGCACTTAGCAATCTTTTTTTACAATAGTCATATACTCCAACCTGTTAAATTAACGTACACTTAGCCCCCT
Source organism: Pseudomonadota bacterium (assembly GCA_036141415.1). Classification (GTDB taxonomy): domain Bacteria; phylum Pseudomonadota; class Gammaproteobacteria; order Enterobacterales; family Alteromonadaceae; genus Alteromonas. The sequence goes on along the minus strand of JAYZXK010000182.1, from coordinate 705 downwards.
AATCTTATCTGGTTTTTAATGGATTATTTGGATGAAAAAGCTGGGGGAGCGCCTGCATAAGCAACCGGTCTGGATTGCTTTGATCATTACGCTGTGTTTAGTGATGTGGATAGCGTCTGGCTATCTGTCTGCACAAAGCGATGAAACGAGCGTAAACGAAAAAACTAACACACATCCCATTTCAAAAGTTCAAACCACTATCATGCACGCAGAGCGGGTGAATCGCGATGTTACGCTTTATGGTCGTACCGAACCAGACCGCATTGCAACAGTACGCGCTGAGGTTAACGGCCGGGTTATCGAAGTGCTGGCTGAACGCGGTAGTGCGGTGAGCAAAGGAGACGTTCTGGTTAAGTTGGATCCGCAGGACCGCCATGAACAACTGGCATTTGCCAAAGCACTGCTTGGCCAGCGGGAAACGGAATTTAACGGTATTGAAGCGCTTAAAAAACAAGGATATCAGGCACAAACAGCGCTGGCAGAAGCCCAGGCTAATTTAGAATCAGCCAGGGCACAGGTGTCTCAGCTTGAACTGGCGCTAGAAAACAGTGTGGTAGTCGCCCCCTTTGACGGTGTGCTCAATGAACGGGTAGTAGAGGTGGGGGATTATTTGCGTGAGGGTGATGAAATTGCCACCATCGTTGATTTACAGCCCCTGGTGTTTACCGCCCATGTTACAGAGTCTGACATCGCCAGTGTGACCCT
>JAYZXK010000181.1:0-3084 GCA_036141415.1 Pseudomonadota bacterium | reverse complement strand
GAACAGCGCCATTCCTAAATCTAAATCATCTCCCAGTAAATTTTGCTTGCCGTAAGTGGCAATCATTTTCCAGTTCGGGCTCTGTTTCTCGATATATTGCACGCCCTTATGTTTCACTAGTCCGGTAACCAGATTATCCATGGCAACCGATGATTCCACTGTAACCAGGGTGCTAGGATCGCCGGCTTTAATGGCGTATACGGTACTGACATCAGCGCTCACACCGGCAACTGTCCAGCCGTCATATTTTACTTCAAACTGACTCTGTTGCGGGCCATTCTCCAACAAGCGCCAGTGCGTTGCGTCGACCTCCTTAAAGTGCTGTACACCGTCATCAACCCAGCGTCCAAGCGCACCCAGACCAACTGATTTGCCTACCTTCAGGGCATCACCGCCCCAGTCACTGAGTTCGTGATAACTGTCGTAACCATCCTGTCCGACCTGAGGTAACACCATGTCGGTTGTGGTTTTAACAAATACATCGATACCGTTGCGCCAGTCCAGATACAAGCGGTAGCCAACCAGATCGTTCTCCCAACCCGGACCTTCATAACGCAAATAATAAGAATGATCGGTAAGTTGCTCCGGTGAGGTAAAGGTTTCTACTGCAGTAAACTGAAAATCATCGGCGACATATTCGGTATCCTGCCACTTTCCACCCTGACGAACAGATAACTCGGCATGGGTTTTTACTACCGCTTGGTCTGTTGCGACGGAAGGTGCGCTCGATGACTGGGTTACCGATTGGGTCACCGATTGGGTCCCTGTCTGGGGATCATCAGAACACCCTGAGAGCAGTATGGATGCGGTGATTAGCGATTTTACGAGGAGCCGTTTCATGGTTTTCTCCGTGGTTAGCATTAGATAATCAATAGTAAAAATTTAGTTAATCATATTGACAATTGCCACCGGTGGCAATTATTTTAAATATTGTTAACAAAATTTATTCCACGAGTGAACCTGTTAACATCTTTTAAATGGTAAGCGCAAAATTATGCAAGAGGTGACATGCCAGATTTTAGTTTAACTCAGCGTCGTGCCCTGGTAACCGGTGCCAGCAGAGGTATAGGACAAGCTCTGGCAGTGGCCTTAGCTGCGGCCGGTGCCGATGTGATTTGTGCCAGCTCCACGCCCGGAGGTTGCGATGAAACCGTGGGCAGAATTGCCAGCATGGGCACGGTGAAGGTGGCCCAGCTACATGCTGACCTCAGCGATATGCAAGCCGTACATGCGCTTGCCGATGATGCCCTGGGGTTGTGGGGAGGCATTGACATCCTGGTTAACAACGGCGGCACTATATTTCGTAGTCCGGCTACTGAATACCCGTTAGCTGAATGGCAGAATGTGCTCAGGGTAAATCTCGATGCCAGCTTTTTGCTTTGCCAGCAATTAGGCAAAAAAATGGTAGAACAGGGCAGTGGCAAGATTATTAATATTGCCTCCATGCTCAGTTACAGCGGTGGAATTACTGTGCCTGCCTATACCGCCAGTAAGCATGCTGTGGCGGGTTTAACCAAGGCGTTGGCCAATGAGTGGGGCGCGTCAGGCGTGCAGGTGAATGCCATAGCGCCAGGTTACATCCGCACTGATAACACGCAGGCTTTACAGGACGACACCACGCGCAGCAACGAAATTTGTGCGCGTATCCCGGCCGGTCGCTGGGGTGAAACAGACGATTTAAAAGGGGCCGTGGTGTTTTTAGCCAGTTCGGCCAGCCAGTATATCAACGGCCACATACTGGCCGTTGATGGGGGCTTTTTGGCCCGCTAAATAACAGGACACAGAATCATGACGACTGAATACGAAACCCGTTATGCCATTGGCCAGCAGGAAGCCAAAGGATACGATACCCAGGCATTACGGGATGCTTTTCTGGCCGATAAATTAATGCAGCCAGGCAAGATTTACTGGGTCTACAGCCACTATGAACGGTTTATGGTGGGTAGCGCCGTGCCGGTAGAAGCCGGCCTGACGCTGGATACCCTGGACGCTTTGAAATCGGCTTGCTTCACTGCGCGCAGAGAAGTGGGCGTGATCAACGTTGGTGGCGCCGGTACGGTGCAGGTTGATGAAACCACCTATGCGTTGGAAAAAGGTGAAGCCCTGTATATTGGCGCAGGTGTTCACAATGTCACGTTTTACTCTGATAACAGCGAAACGCCGGCGTGCTTCTATCTGAACTCGGCGCCAGCTCATGCCAGTTATCCGTGTAAAAAGGTGGGTAAAGACGACGCCAATGTACTGCACTTAGGCTCACCAGAAACCGCTAATCAGCGCGACATTCACCAGTTGATTATCAACGGGGTGGTGGAAACCTGCCAGTTGCAAATGGGCCTGACCAGGCTTTATCCGGGCAGTGTGTGGAATACCATGCCAGCCCATCAGCATGACCGACGTAACGAAGTGTATTTTTACCTGGATGTGCCTGAAGGTCATGCGGTTAGTCATTTTATGGGCGAGCCCCATGAAACCCGCCATATCTTTGTGCAAAATCATCAGGCCATATTATCACCGCCATGGTCAATTCACTGTGGTTGCGGCACTGCCAACTATGCCTTCATCTGGGGGATGGCTGGTGAAAACCTGGATTATGATGATATGGATAAATTCCCTGCCAGCGAGCTGCGCTAGGAGCGTTTTGATGTTTAATACGATAGTCAGATTAACCAGTGTATTGGTTATCAGTCTTGGGTTAATCAGCTGTGGGTCTGAGACCGACAGCGACGTAACGACCCTGCGTCTCGGTCATACCCTGGATACTCAGCATTCTGTACACAAAGCCATGGTACATTTCGGTGAACGCCTCAACGCGTTATCGAATGGTGCCATGGACGTAAAAATTTACCCCAGCAGTCAGCTTGGCACCGAGCGCGAAATGATCGAGCTGTTGCAAATTGGCTCATTATCCATGACCAAAGTCTCAGCCAGTCCGTTGGAGGGCTTTGTGCCAGCCATGAAGATTTTCAGCATTCCTTACATTTTTCGCGACAACGACCATTTCTGGAAAGTGCTTAACAGCGAGGTCGGGCAAGGGCTACTGACTGGTGTTGAGCCTTTCAGACTCAAAGGCCTGGCCTATTATGA
>JAYZXK010000180.1:0-3005 GCA_036141415.1 Pseudomonadota bacterium | reverse complement strand
TCCTGGCGTTCTGGCTCATACCCTGAACGACATTGTTAATTTCGAATACGACAGTGTTGAACCGCTGCTTAATAAGCCTGCTGAAACACAGATACGTCGTACCATCGATATCACTGCCGAAGACGGTAAATTGTTAACCTTGACGCTGTATCAGATGGATGACGACGAAGGCGGTTACTCGTTGTTGCTGGCTGGTGACCTGGTTGCGGCTTCTCTCACCGAGTGGATGTTCCGGCTAACCGACTTTCAGGCGCGGGGGCTGTTAACGCCTAAAGCGGAGTTGCTGCAACAGCCGGGTAGTCCATAACAACCTTCGCTCCGCGTTGTTTTAACGGGGAGTTTTACATGCTTTTAGCTGAGCCCGCAGAGCGGCCTCACCGAGTGCTTCTGTCGTGTCGATGTTGGTTTGCGGAATAGACTCGGGATCCGGGTGATGCGCCAATGCCTGCTCCATTTCGGCTTCACGGATAATGTGGATCACCGGGTGGGGTGCACGATTAGTAAAATGGCTGGGGGCATTTTCCGCTTCGCCAGCAAACAGGTAGTCGGGGTGAAAGCTGGCCAACTGATATTCCCCCTCATAACCCCAGTGACTCAGGGATTGCTGAGCGACGTCCACTAACATCAGATAGTCATCGAACTGCTGCCAGCCAGCAGACAACACCATCAGGGTCGTGGAGGTATGGCTGGTGGTGTCCAGGTGAAGAAACTCATCGTGTAATGCTTCCAGGACCCGGGCCATGTCTGATGAGGCTATGTCTACAAAGCGGATGCGCTGCTGGTCGCGTACAAAGCGGGCAAAGGGGCAGAAATTATGGCCAATAACCATATCATCAAGCCAGCGCTGCACATGTTGGCAGGCTGGCGTTTGCGGGCTGTAAGTCATAACTCTACTTTAAGAGTGGAATTTTACGTAGGCTTCCAGCGTGTTTTCAATCAGGCTGGCGACGGTCATTGGTCCAACACCGCCGGGTACCGGCGTTATCCAGCCTGCGCGTTCTACCGCCTTATCAAAGTCCACATCACCGACCAGTGAACCGGCTGCAGTACGGTTGATACCCACATCAATTACGATAGCGCCGGGTTTGATCCAGTCGCCCGGAATAAAAGCGGGCTTACCGACAGCCACTACCAGTAAATCAGCACGACTGACATGACTCTTTAAATCCTGGGTAAATTTATGGCAGGTAGTTACCGTACAACCGGCCAGCAGCAACTCCAGCGACATGGGGCGACCAACAATATTAGAAGCGCCCACAATCACAGCATCCAATCCTTTTACCGGACGCTTAGTGGCTTCTATCATGGTCATGATGCCTTTGGGGGTACACGGGCGTAAAGCCGGGATACGTTGTGCCAGGCGGCCGATATTATAGGGATGGAAACCATCCACATCTTTGTGGGGGTGGATCCGTTCTAGAATCTGCTCGGCATCCAGCCCTGCAGGCAGTGGCAGTTGAACCAGAATGCCGTCGATAGCGGGATCTTCATTTAATTCATCGACCAGCTCGAGCAACTGCTGTTGTGAGGTATCTGCCGGTAAGTCATAAGAACGGGAATTAAAACCCACTTCGTCACAGGCTTTACGCTTATTCGACACATAAACCTGGGAAGCGGGATCGCTGCCAACCAGCACCACTGCCAAACCGGGCTCCCTTTTGCCTGCTTGCTTTAGTGAATCAACATATAAAGCGACGTCTCGTCGCACTTGTTTGGCAATAAGTTTGCCGTCAATCAAATGGGCGGTCATAGTTACTGGCTGCTTAATGAAGTAATTAATTAAAAAAACGATAGGACGTATATTTTCCCACAAGTATAGCGGCTAAGGCAAAACAACAAACGTGAATTGTTGGTTATGAACGTAAATTAGACTAATTTTATATCGAGTTGTCGACTTTGTGAGCAGACGATAATTTTAGGCTAAAAAAGTGTTTGACGAGGTAGGGGCAAGCCGGTAGTATGCGCACCCCGTAGCGGTGATGAAGTTCACGCCGATACGCAGGTTCGGTGAGTGGCGCAGCTTGGTAGCGCACTTGTTTTGGGTACAAGGGGTCGCAGGTTCAAATCCTGTCTCACCGACCACTTTTTTGCTAGCGAAGATTCGCCAAGCGTCCGTAGCTCAGCTGGATAGAGCAACGGCCTTCTAAGCCGTGGGTCGCAGGTTCGAATCCTGCCGGACGCGCCAAGCGATATCGGCAGGCTGAGAAGCTCAGGTTCGACCAATTTGTCTGGAACAAATTGGCACAGCCTTCAGGCTGGTCCGAAGGACAACATACACGATGTATGTTGCAATCCTGCAGGAAAGCCATCGCGAATTCGGCAGCTAAGATAGCGAAAAAAGAAATAATAGTTACCATACCACAACTATTATTTGTATAATGCAACACCTCAATGGTGGGCGTAGCTCAGTTGGTAGAGCCCCGGATTGTGATTCCGGTTGTCGTGGGTTCAAGTCCCATCGTCCACCCCATTTTCTCGCGGAAGTGGTGGAATTGGTAGACACGCTGGATTTAGGTTCCAGTGCTTCACGGCGTGAGAGTTCAAGTCTCTCCTTCCGCACCACTTTAGCAAATATCTCTTCGAGTCGGTGAGTGGCGCAGCTTGGTAGCGCACTTGTTTTGGGTACAAGGGGTCGCAGGTTCAAATCCTGTCTCACCGACCATTCTTTCTGTTTTTTCTCAGTATTTTGACGCTTTTCTGCGCAGTCTCTGCTGTGCGGCCATGAAAGGCGTGATTAACGCTCGACTCTGCTATTAGCAAACTGTATACTACTGCGTCTTTTTATGGCAGCGCACATTAGTAAGCGCGAAGAATCGACCTTTTTCTGCTGGTTGGTAACTGTTACCGCTGGGAGACAAAGGCTGGAAAATAAAGCGTCTTAGGCGCACAGTTGAGGTAATACAATGCAAGTTTCAGTCGAGACGACTCAAGGTTTAGAACGCCGTCTTACTATTACTGTTCCTGCTGAGTCAGTAGATAATGCGGTTAAAGCGCGTTTACAGCAG
>JAYZXK010000179.1:0-4431 GCA_036141415.1 Pseudomonadota bacterium | reverse complement strand
TTGTTTCCTCTTTAAAATTAAAAGAAGTTAACAAGCATAAAAGACTGATCGGGTGGTGAAGAAAAAGTCTGTGATCGAATGACCGGAATAGAGTTGATCGGGCTAGCCAGAATCAGCGATCGAGAACATCAGAATACGCAACACCAGCTAGTTTATGCTGTGACGGTACAATTAATACTAAACGATCGTGTTTATACGGGAATAGCATTACTTCGCTATTGAGCTCTTGTTCAGCGACTATCCCAATTTCGATTTCGCCTTTTGCCACTGCATCGGCGATTTCTTCACTGCCGTGTTCTTCCAGAATAAGTTTTACGTGAGGATGAAGCTCCAGAAATTGACCCAGGTCGTCCGGGAGATAGGTATGAATGGCATTGGTATTCGCCCAGAGCTTTACATGGGTCTGCATACTATCAGTGAAGGGATAAAGTTCTGACTGCATTTGTTCAAGTGTGGCTAATACCTTTTTAGCGTGGCGTAAGACAATATCTCCGGCTTTCGTTAAAGTTACGCCCCTGGGTTCTCTCACCAACAGCTGCGTTTCAAGGTGAGCCTCCAGCTGTTTTATCCGGTGACTCGCCGATGATGGTGCAAGAAAAACCAATTCAGCGCCTTTTGTCAGGTTATGCTGTTCTGCTACAGCAATAAATAATCGTAAATCTATCAGGTCAAATTTCATGATTAGTAACCTTGTTCGTCAATTCCGAACGCTAATTGGTGAATAAGCAATTCTTTTGTGGTTATAAAATATGCCATTGTAACGTCGTTTTTTGATTCGGAGTAGCAATGTTGCAAGTACGTTTTTGGCAGAATAAAACAAGCCTGGGAGTGGTATTTTCAATTCTGGCGGCCACCGGATTTGCCTTCAAGGCCATCTTTGTGAAGCAAGCGTATCTGGTAGCGAGCGTAGAGCCTGTTACCCTTTTAAGTTTACGAATGCTTTTTTCTTTACCTTTTTTTCTCCTGATTAGTCTTCCGGCGCTGAAAAATGTTGGAAAGTTAACGTTTCGCGAGTTGTCATTACTCATTTGCTTGGGAATCGCAGGATACTATGGGGCTTCCATACTAGACTTTATGGGGCTCGAGTATATCTCGGCAGGTCTGGAGCGGATCATTCTATTTTCTTACCCGGCACTAACGATCATTCTGGGGTTCTGTTTTCTGGGGGCCCGGTTTGATAAACGCTTAATTTTACCCATGTGTATGTGTACATTAGGGGTGATTTGCGCCTGCCTGAGCGATTTGCAAATCCACACCAGTACACAGTCTATTTGGCTGGGAATATTCTTTGTGGCCGGCTCTGCGTTTTGTTATGCGTTCTACCAGGCTTTTTCAGAGCCAATGATCGAGAGAATTGGGGCAAAAGCCTTTTCTGTACTAGCGATGCTGGTGTCTATTATGGCCGTTGAGTTGCATTATTTCAGCCAGTTGCCGTTATCGGCGCTAAGGCAGCCTTTGAACGTTTATATCTTGTGTGCAATGATGGCTGTTTTTTCAACCGTGCTTCCAGTGTTTTTTCAATCTGCTGCGATCAAATATATTGGGGCTGCCAGGTCGGTGCTAATTAGTATGATAGGGCCTGCGCTAACACTTATTTTTGGCTGGCTGATCCTGGGGGAGGTTATTACGGGCTTACAGATAATTGGTATGTTGCTGGTATTAGTCGGGGTATTAACGATTAAAGGCAAACGCAAGTAGGAGCTACTGGGTAGACTCGTTATTTGTGTCTGTCACCTTTCATCGGGCGTTTCCCAGTGCGCATGTAATACGCCTGCAGGGAGGCACTCTCAAAATGTCAATGTGCAGCAATATTACGAAACTACAGAATAGGGCGGCACAGTGGGATATCCGGCATTAATCCTGACTCGCAACGAAGGTGTTGGACCAGTGAACGGTACAAAGACTAACTTATGCTTGATTATTTCTTAGAACTTTATATGAGAATTATTTTTAGAACTTGATAAGAGAGATGGTGGACGTCTGCTGTGGCTCGCAACGAAGGTGTTGGACCAGTGAACGGTACAAAGAGTGCTTTATGTTTGATTGTAACTTGGAACTTGATAAGAGATATGGTGGACGCTACTGGACTTGAACCAGTGACCCTCGCCTTGTAAGGGCGATGCTCTCCCAACTGAGCTAAGCGTCCTAATTTTTAAGTTTTCGCTTAGAAAGAAGTGGTGGACGTCTGCTGTGGCTCGCAACGAAGTTGTTGAACCAGTGACCTTCGCCATTTAAAACTTCAAAAGAAGTGGTGGACGCTACTGGACTTGAACCAGTGACCCTCGCCTTGTAAGGGCGATGCTCTCCCAACTGAGCTAAGCGTCCTCTTTCTTCGCTACCTGCCGTGCTTGGCAAGTGGGGCGTATTATAGAGAGGGTAATGAAACTGTCAACAACAAAAATAGAAAAAATTACACATGCGTGTCTGTTTGATGACAAAGTAATCGAAAAGGCTGTTTTGCGATGATTTTGCGAACAATTCATGCAGTCTGCAAGAAAAATAGCATCGCCGCTTTGTGGCATTGCCCAATGGCTGGTAAAATGCGCCCACTTTGAAAAACACCTTTAACAGTAGAGATTATTCATGTCGGTTGTTACCAGATTTGCACCCAGTCCAACGGGTTATCTTCATGTCGGTGGTGCGCGCACCGCATTATATTCCTGGCTATATGCTAAGAGTCAGGGCGGAGAGTTTGTATTACGTATCGAAGATACCGATATCGAACGCTCAACCGAAGAAGCCAAACAAGCAATTCTGGATGGCATGGAATGGTTAGGTTTAACCTGGGATAAAGGGCCTTACTATCAAACAGAGCGCTTCGACCGCTACAAAGCCATCATTCAGACTCTGCTGGAAGAGGGTAAAGCGTATAAGTGCTTTATGCCGGCTGAAGAGCTGGATGCTATTCGCGAACAGCAAAAAGAAAACGGCGAAAAACCTCGTTATCCGGGGACCTGGCGGGATCGTACCGATCATCCGGAAGGTCAGCCCTACGTTATTCGTTTTAAAAACCCGCTGGAGGGGAGCGTGGTATTTGACGACCACGTTCGTGGCCGTATCGAAATCAGCAACACCGAACTGGATGATTTGATTATCCAGCGTTCTGACGGCACGCCCACCTATAACTTCTGTGTAGTAGTGGATGACTGGGATATGGGTATTTCCCACGTTGTGCGTGGCGAAGATCATATTAATAACACGCCGCGCCAGATAAATATCTTAAAAGCACTTGGCGCGCCGGTACCAGAATACGCACATGTTTCGATGATTTTAGGTGATGACGGTAAAAAGCTTTCCAAACGTCACGGTGCGGTTAGCGTAATGCAATATCGCGATGACGGTTACCTGCCACAGGCAGTGAAAAACTATTTAGTGCGCCTTGGCTGGGCCCATGGCGACCAGGAAATCTTCTCTGAACAGGAAATGATTGAGTTATTCAGTCTTGATGCCATTGGTCAGTCCGCCTCTGCATTTAACACTGAAAAGCTGGTGTGGTTAAACCAACACTACATTAAAAGTTTGCCAGCAGAAGAAGTAGCCAGTCACGCAAGCTGGCATTTTGAGCAGCAGGGGATTTCTTTAGAAAACGGCCCGGCACTTACCGATGTGATCGCCATTCAGGCCGACCGCGTTAAAACGTTAAAAGAGCTGGCGCAAATTAGCGCTTACTTCTATCAGGACTACGAAGAGTTTGACGCCAACGCTGCGAAAAAGCATTTGCGTCCGGTAGCCAGAGAAGCGCTGGAACTGGTTCAGCAAAAACTTGCTGCCATCAGTGATTGGAATCCGCAAACCATTCAGGCGGCCATTAACGAGACGGCAGAAGAATTAGGCGTAGGTATGGGTAAAGTGGGTATGCCACTGCGCGTAGCGGCCACCGGAAGTGGTAATTCACCGTCGCTGGATGTGACGCTAAATCTGTTATCTCAGAACAAAATTGTCGAGAGAATAAACAAGGCGCTCACTTTTATAGCAAACAGAGAAAATTCCTAAAAAAAGCGTTGACATGATGGGGCGTGCTATCTAGAATGCGCCCCGCTGTCACGGAACAGTCATCGACAAAGTCAACGATATCCGGAACGCAATTTGGGGCCATAGCTCAGCTGGGAGAGCGCTTGCATGGCATGCAAGAGGTCGGCGGTTCGATCCCGCCTGGCTCCACCAAATTTCTTTTCATGATGTATGTCGTGGAATAGGCCGAAGTAAGTTGAGAATTATTAGCTTAGTAATTCGTGAGTTACACTCCAGCTTCTTCAGGACTTGAAAATCAGTAAGGCTAAGGTCGCTCATTTTGCAGAGCAAAATTCGCCTTACTGAAAATCCCGAAAGCAGCGCTTTCGGAAACAGATTTTCAGTCCCCTTCGTCTAGAGGCCTAGGACACCGCCCTTTCACGGCGGTAACAGGGGTTCGAATCCCCTAGGGGACGCCAT
>JAYZXK010000178.1:0-3147 GCA_036141415.1 Pseudomonadota bacterium | reverse complement strand
GGCCGGGATGACATAACTTAAAAACGTCATCCCCGCATGCTTTAAGCGGGGATCTCCTGACATGATATTGTGGCTTTATTAAATCCTTGAGGAAATAAGCTGTTTAAGGCGAGTCAGCCTTTATAGAAGATCCCGGCTTACAAACCGGACGGATTCAACTCATAACTGCCTACTTCCCAACTTGACCAGATACCAATGTCGTAGCCGTAATAGAGGTCGACCGAGATAACATCTTTGTCCATGGCATCGGGATAATGCACTAACACTTTTTCAGCTAACTCCCTGGCATATTCCATATCCTCCACACGATTGGAATCGATATATACCGCCAGATCTACACTTTTCTGCGAAGTATTCCCCTGCTCTGCGGGATCGGCGTAATAGCTGGTTGAGCTGGCCATTATCCCTACGGTATTAACGCCGGGCTCCTGCATTAACGCGGCCCGCGTTGCGAGCATCTGTGCAAACTCGCCGGAGGAAAAAAGTATATTAATAAACGAGGGGCTTATGCCGCCGAGTATGAAAAACAACGCCACAATCACCAAATGTGGTGTCCAGACTTTCCTGACTTCTTCCTGTTGCGCACCTGCATAAACTACATAGGTACCAACAACCAGGTCGTGCAGGGATTGCCGTGTTCGCCGGTTAAACAGGTATAAATAAAGTATCGAGAAGGAACCGCCAACAAGCAAAGCCCCTATGGGGTACATAAGCCAGAAAAACTCCTCGCCTACCGGCAGAAAATCAATCTGTAGGGCAAAAGGGATACCGTAAACACAATATCTTAGCAGCGAGCGACCCAGCGAGATAGTCTGGTTATTACCGTCGACAACACGAATACCCAGAAGCCTTTTACCCAACGTCTGGCCATCAGCGTAGCGACTGTTCATCACGCCGAAATAACCAAGTGAGATAAAGAAACCTACGAGTAACGACCAGCCACCCATTTCTATAAACGCTGACTCGAGCACCACTCCCAGCACAAATCCGCCCAGTGCCAGTAATATTGAGTCAACAATCAAGGCGACAATTCGCCGCCAGAATCCGGATATCCAGGGTAAATCAGGTTGCTGCGTCATTTTCCATTCCTTGCGTGATTTGACTGACTGGTTGGGCGCATTAAATGCCTGAGAAGCCGCTGCCCGATAATATTGTTATTCGCTTTGCTAATCCAATATAGCAAGCATAATCAGAATGTTAAGCAAAAAACCGCCAATAAAACACCTTGTAACAAAGGCTGCTGGTAATCCGTCATAACTAGCCTTAGGCTATTGGAACTTAACTCAATACAAAGACATACGGCAATGCAACGTAGAACCGTTAATGCCTTACGGATCCTGGCACTGATTGTTGTGATATCCAGCATAGTCCTGTTCGCGCCAGTTAAAGCTCTTTTCATTTATCTGGCGCCACAGAGTAAAGATATTCAAACCGAGCTCGACCGCGCCATCGACAGTGGCATTGCGGGCATGATTGTTTATGTAGACGCTGGTATAAATACACTGCCGCAAAGTTATGCTGCGGGCTTGCATAACAGGCAAACCCAACAACCAGCAAAGGCCGACGCACTGTTTAAAATAGCCAGTGTGAGTAAACTCTATGTCGCGGCGGCAGTGACCCGCCTTGCGGCGAATGGTCAGCTGGATCCCGACGCTTCGTTGCTCAAATATCTCCCACAACAAGCCGCCCGGATAACCAATGCCGGGAACATTACCCTGCGTATGCTGGTGCAGCATCGAAGTGGCATAGCCAATTACACCGACGACCCGGCATTTAACTGGTTTGAACCCTTTGATGAAGACAGCGTTACCAAACAAAGCCTGGCTTTGATTTATGATAAGCCAACCTTATTTGAGCCGGGAACAGATTACGCCTACTCCAACACTAACTATCTGTTGCTTGACCGGATAATGGATAAAACCCTGGGTTACAGTTACCGGAACTACATCCAGCAAGAATTTCTCCAGCCGCTGGGGTTACATCATACCTTTGGCGTTTTAAGCGAACCGTTACTCCCCTCACTAATGAGTGGTTATGTGTCAGGTTACGACGATGACCTCAAACAGCTCGCCTTTATGAGCCCTGCTGGCGCAATGGTAGCCACCGCAGAAGACGTGGCGGTCTTTCTCAGAGCTCTTAATGATGGCTCATTATTTACTAAAGAGGAACAAGCACTCTATAACAGTCTCTACGTGAATAGCCATGATGGCTGGTTACCGGGCTATTTAAGTTTTGCACGGTATGATGAACCAAGCGATACTGTGGTGGTGATGTTTGCCAGCACAAGTGGCGATGACCCCTGGCTGATTTGTGACATTATTTACCGGCGCATTCTGAAGATAGTCGACCAACGCAGACAAACCGCCAGCACAGGCCAATAATGATCTGTTTTAGCCTCTTACTGCTATCAATGACTAGCGAGCTGAAATTTCGCGCCTAATAAAAGCTATACGGGGAAAGTATGATTAATCTTAAAAATAACAAAGTATTGCTGACTCTGGTTACCATCCTGGTGGCTATTGCCTTGTGGTTTGCCTTCTTTAGCCGGGTAACGCCACCGGACTTCTCTCAGTACCAGGCTGGTCCTGAACGTAAAACCGCATTTTTCACTTACTTTGAACCGCTCGTGGCTGACGTAAATACTGAAATTCAGACTGACAGAGCCAAAGTGCTGGATATTTGTAAAACGGATGCCGAAAATAACGCCGCCCTTTCTGATCTGGCGGTTAAATACCGGGTGGATAAAACCGATGTTGAAGCGGAGTCACTTTGCACTGTGCTACAGCGCCGGGTAGATATTGTCCCCGCCTCTCTGGCTTTAGCTCAGGCTGCAAATGAAAGCGCCTGGGGCACCTCCCGGTTTGCCCAGCTGGGGAATAACTTTTTTGGTCAGTGGTGTTTTGTGAAAGGCTGCGGCATCGTGCCTAACGATCGCGGCCAGGACCAGGTGCATGAAGTAGCGGATTTTCGCTCACCCCGCGACTCCGTGGCCAGCTATATGATGAATCTCAACAGTCATGATGCCTACCGTTCGTTAAGAAACATCCGTCAATCATTACGTAAACAGGATGCTGATATTACCGGCATTGAACTTAGTCACGGATTAAACAGTTATTCAGAGCGCGGCGAGGAATACGGCAAAGAACT
>JAYZXK010000177.1:0-4138 GCA_036141415.1 Pseudomonadota bacterium | reverse complement strand
CAAGCAGCAAATGCCTGCCGATCTCAACGAAAAGGCCGACACTTATATTCGCCAGTGCCAGGCTGATATGAAAGACATGGCCACCCGCAAAGCCTCGCAAAACGCGATTGGTTTCTTTGCTGGTCAGCTACCTGAAATCATCGGCGGCAGTGCCGATCTGGCGGGTTCTAACCTCACTCTGTGGCCTGAAGCAAAAGGCATTCAGGACGATGCAGCCGGCAACTATGTGTTTTACGGTGTGCGTGAATTTGGTATGAGCGCCATCATGAACGGTATTGCCCTGCACGGTGGTTTTGTGCCGTTTGGTGCTACCTTCCTGATGTTTATGGAATATGCGCGTAATGCTGTGCGCATGGCTTCATTAATGAAAGCGAAGTCGATTTTCGTTTATACCCACGACTCTATTGGTCAGGGTGAAGACGGCCCGACACACCAACCTATCGAACAACTGGCTAACCTGCGTCTTACTCCGAATCTGACTACATGGCGCCCATGTGATGCAGTGGAAGCTGCCGAAGCCTGGCGCCAGGCGCTGGTCAAGGAAGCAGGCCCGAGTGCGCTGGTATTTACCCGTCAGGGCACCAGAACCATGGCGCGCAGCGAGAGTCAGTTAGCCGATATCGCCAAAGGCGGTTACGTGCTGAAAGACTGCGCAGGTACCCCGCAACTGGTACTGATTGCTACCGGTTCAGAAGTCGCTTTAGCTGTGGATGCAGCGGCTAAGCTGGCAGATAACGGCGTAGCGGTACGCGTAGTGTCTATGCCAAGTACTGAGCAGTTTGATGCGCAGGATGCTGCCTATAAACAGTCACTGCTGCCAGCAGGTGTGCCGAAACTGGCTATCGAAGCCGCGCATACTGACTTCTGGTACAAGTATGTAGGTATCGACGGTGATGTAGTAGGTATGCAAACGTTCGGTGAATCTGCACCGGGTGGTGTGCTGCTTGAACACTTCGGTTTCACAGTAGAAAACGTCGTAGCTAAAGCAACCGCACTGTTAAAATAACTATCCTCTGCTGCCAACAGGCCTGAGCCTGTTGGCATCCCGGTTTCGCATGGCGAAGACCGGGACCTTCCAAACAGCCTTACTATTTCTAAAAAAGCCAGTCATATCACCACAACAGAACCAGAAAAGAACCCACTTATCAGCTTTATCAGTGCTCTCCTCAGCGGCGTTCCGAAACAGTCTGACTGATTTAAAAAAGTCAGTCATCCTGACCCCCGAGTCGGGATCTCCCAATAACTCTGAATCAGCTTAGATAACCTTTTCAGGAGATCCCCGCTCAAAAGCGTGCGGGGATAATGAAATGGACCCACCCTTTAATACGGCTTCGTAATGAGCCATGATGAATTTGTTCAACCATCAAACAAGGGCGGATCCACAAATGAATATTACTACTGTCGGTTTAGATATTGCAAAGTCTGTGTTTCACTTTTATGCGGTGAACCGTGTCGGTAAGCTTATTAAGAAAAAGGTACTTAAACGTGCGCAGGTGATATCAACATTTCAACAACTTGAGCCTTGTATCGTTGTAATGGAGGCATGCGGAAGCGCGAATTATTGGGCCAGAGCAATCCAAAATTGTGGTCATGAGGTCAAACTGATAGCGCCTCAATATGTCGTAGCGTATCGTCGAAAAAATAAAAATGATTTCAACGATGCTGAAGCAATAGCGGAAGCTTCACAACGCCACAATATGAACTTTGTCCCCATTAAGAGCCAGGCTCAGCAAGATATCCAAATGTTGCTCCGCGTTCGCACACGTTACATTGATTGTCGGACTAAATTGAGTAATCAAATCCGCGGGTTATTAGCGGAGTATGGCTTGGAAACGAATGTCGGCAAAGCCGCTCTACGTCGTTTCCTACCAGAGGTGCTTGAAGATGCAGGTAACGGCTTAAGCGATGAATGCCGAAGCGTGTTTGCAGAACTTTATCTGGAGCTTATCGAGTTAGATAACAAAGTGACTGCGAGTGATAAAAAAGTGGCGACAGCGATTAAACCAATAGAGGTATGCCAAAGAGCCCAAACCGTCGTCGGCATAGGTCCAATTACAGCGGCGTCGATTTACGCTGCGATTGGTTTAGGAAAGAACTTTCAAAATGGTCGTCATTTTGCCGCCTGGTGCGGTTTGGTTCCTCGCCAACATTCGACAGGAGGGAAAGCCAACTTGTCTGGTATCACCAAACGTGGCAATGCTTATTTACGAACGTTACTGGTACATGGGGCGAGAACGACATTGAAGTACGCCAGCAAAAAGGACGATAAGCTGAGTCTTTGGGCGGAACATTTGAAGGTAGAAAAGGGTTACAACAAAGCTTGTGTTGCGTTGGCCAATAAATTGGCTCGAATTGTTTGGGCCGTTATCAACAGCGGTAAAGATTACCAACGGATGTATGAGCAGAAAGCTTAAGTGGTATAAAAGAAGTTAAGTAAGAACCGGAAGAAAACAAACTCACCAGCAGTTGCGAAATGATTTTGATTTGATGATAAACAGTTAAACTGGGTCACTTAAACACTATGCCCGTCATTGGCTCAAACAAAGAAGCCGTAGGGATGATAAGTTGAGTGACAGCAAATTGCATCAAGGCTAAGGGAGACGAATCTCCCTGTAACCAAGCCGAATATATGAAGGCAATAATTTTGTTTATTACAATGTCAAAATCACTTGCAAACCGGGTGGGTCCATATATGACGGAAGAGGATCTGTGGGAGTGACAGAGGAGGAATATGCGAGGAAGACGAGGGAGGAAACTCCGGAATAACGGACAAGAGATAAGTCATACAAATGGGTGGTTATTTTTTAATCACATTCAACTGATGCATATCAATGTTAATTACCGTCAATGCCGCTACAGTTGTACCACTGGCTTAACTTTGTTATACCTAAAAACGACCCTGCAACCAAAATAAAAACAATAAGTTCAGCGTTGCCTTTAGAAAAGTTTTCTAACTTAATTTTCAACCGTTCACGGAGGAAAAGGCAATGGCCATTTCTGTCGAAACCTTAGCGAAATACGGCATCAACGATGCCTCCGAAATTATATATAACCCCAGTTACGAGCAATTGTTTGCCGAGGAAACCCGTGATGATCTAACCGGTTATGAACGTGGTGTGGTTACCGAGTCTGGTGCCGTGGCAGTGAGCACTGGTGTCTTTACCGGTCGTTCTCCCAAAGACAAATACATTGTTGAAGACGAAGTCAGTAAAGAACACATGTGGTGGGACAGCCCAGCTGCCCGCAACGATAACAAACCCATTAGCCCTGAAGTCTGGGCCGACCTTAAAGCGTTGGTGGGAGAACAGTTATCCGGCAAGCGTTTATTCGTAGTTGATACCTTTTGTGGTGCCAATGAAAGCTCTCGTTTAAAAGTCAGGTTTGTGATGGAAGTGGCCTGGCAGGCGCATTTCGTGAAGAACATGTTTATTCGCCCCACGGAAGAAGAACTGGCCAACTTTGGCGAGCCGGACTTCGTGGTGCTTAATGGTTCTAAAACCTGCAATCCTAAGTGGCAGGAACACGGCATGAACTCAGAAGTATTCACCGTATTTAACATGACCGAAAAAATGCAGGTCATTGGCGGCACCTGGTACGGCGGTGAAATGAAAAAAGGTATGTTCGCGATGATGAACTACTACCTGCCACTGAACAACATGGCTTCTATGCATTGCTCTGCCAATATGGGCGAGGATGGTGATGTAGCAATTTTCTTTGGTCTGTCTGGCACCGGTAAAACTACGCTGTCTACCGATCCTCACCGCCGCCTGATTGGCGATGATGAGCACGGCTGGGACGAAAACGGGGTGTTTAATTTTGAAGGTGGCTGTTACGCCAAAACCATCAACTTAGACCCGGAAAGCGAGCCGGACATTTATCATGCTATCCGTCGTGATGCATTGCTGGAAAACGTTACCGTTGATGACAATGGGATAGTCGATTATGACGATAACTCGGTAACCGAAAACACCCGGGTGTCTTACCCTATTCAGCATATCGAAAATATTGTGAAACCGGTATCCAAAGGCGGTCACGCTAAAAAAGTGATTTTCTTAACCGCTGACGCGTTTGGTGTGTTACCGCCGGTTTCGAAACTGGATCATGCGCAAACTCAGTATCACTTCCTGTCGGGCTTTAC
>JAYZXK010000176.1:0-7495 GCA_036141415.1 Pseudomonadota bacterium | reverse complement strand
GATTAAAATCAGACTCTGGTTTTATTGGGCAGCAAATTAGCCGCCCACCTGAAATCCCAGATGCAGATAAGCGCGTTGAGTGGCTATACGCCCGCGAGGAGTGCGCTGCAGAAAGCCCTGTTGAATAAGAAAGGGCTCAATAACATCTTCGATGGTTTCTTTTTCTTCACCAATGGCCGCTGCGAGGTTTTCCAGGCCTACCGGCCCGCCATCAAACTTTTCAATAATCGCATTCAGTAGCTTACGGTCCATGTAGTCAAAACCTTCTTTATCCACATCGAGCATATCCAGTGCTGCGGCAGCTACCTCACCGTTTACCGTCCCATCAGACTTAATTTCGGCGTAATCCCGCACCCGGCGCAGCAGCCGATTGGCAATACGCGGCGTACCACGCGACCGCTTAGCCACTTCAAACGCACCGCTTTCGTCCATTTCCAGTTGCATATAATGGGCACTGCGGGCAACGATGTCGGTGAGATCTTTAACCGAGTAAAATTCCAGCCGCTGAACAATGCCAAAGCGGTCTCTAAGCGGTGAAGTTAATGAGCCGGCCCGGGTGGTAGCGCCTACCAGGGTAAAAGGCGGTAAGTCCAGCTTGATGGAACGGGCTGCCGGCCCTTCGCCAATCATAATGTCTAACTGATAGTCTTCCATGGCCGGATAGAGTATCTCTTCCACCACCGGGCTCAAGCGGTGAATTTCGTCAATAAACAGCACATCGTTGCGCTCAAGGTTAGTCAGTAGTGCCGCCAAATCTCCCGCCTTCTCGAGTACGGGCCCGGACGTAGTTTTAATGCTTACGCCCATCTCATTGGCCACGATGTTAGCCAGTGTGGTTTTCCCCAATCCCGGCGGGCCAAAAATCAGTAAGTGATCGAGCGCGTCTTCACGACGACGGGCAGCTTCGATGAAGATTTCCATTTGATCGCAGACATGCGGTTGCCCGGTATAATCCTGTAGCAGCTTAGGCCGAATCGCCCGGTCAATCACGGCATCTTCGTCGCTTTCACTGGCAGATATTAAGCGGTCTGCTTCAATCATTTATTGTTCTCTCTATCACTACTGATACTTAATACTGAATTTAAATGCTACGTCTAAATATTTACAGAGCAGCTTTTAGCGCCTGGCGAATAAGGGCTTCGCTATCCATACCGTCCTGATATACCGCATTCACCATTTTACTGGCCTGCGGCGGTTTATAACCTAACGCTACCAGTGCGCTCATGGCTTCTTCTTTTACGTCGCTGAGTGCCACAATAGCGTTTTCGCCGACATTGTCGATACCGCCAGCAACAAGCAGCTCACTGCCGGAAATTTCTAAATTCTGGGTAAACTTCGCCAGTCGGTCGCGTAACTCTACCACTAATCGCTCTGCAGTTTTCTTGCCGATACCAGGGAGCCTGGTCAGTGAGGTCACGTCTTCGTGCTGAACCACCTGTAAAAATTGCTTGGCAGACATTCCTGACAAAATGGCCAGCCCCAGTTTTGGCCCCACGCCATTGGCCTTAATGAGTTCACGAAACAGGCCACGTTCCAGTTTATCGGCAAAACCGAATAGTAGCTGGGCATCTTCACGCACCACAAAGTGCGTATATAAGGTGCAGGTTTCTCCCACTGCAGGTAATTGGTAAAAACTGGTCATGGGCAGTTGCAGCTCATAACCCACACCGCCCACATCTACCAACACATCTGGTGGTGCTTTTTCCAATAGCTGGCCGTGAATACGTCCAATCATGTTATTCTTTTACTCCGTTTTGCTTTGCCTGCTATGAGGCACTTACCGCAACCGGCCGCGTACAGTTTTACGGGCCTGCCCGGCTAACTTCACCAGGTTTTGCTCACTGTGGGCATGGCACAATGCCACGGCCAGCGCATCGGCCGCATCGGCCTGCGGTGTGCCGGATAATCCTAACAGGTGTTTCACCATATGCTGCACCTGGGTTTTATCTGCACCGCCAGTGCCTACAACGGCTTGCTTTATTTGCCGGGCGGAATACTCTGACACAGTTAAACTGGCCTGCGTTGCGGCAATCATCGCCGCTCCCCTGGCATGCCCCAGTTTTAACGCTGAGTCCGGGTTGCGGGCCAGAAACACCTGCTCAATGGCCAGGCAATCAGGCTGAAACTGCTCGATTAATTCACCCACACCAATAAAAATTTTGTCCAGACGGGGCGCCAGAGGTTTATCGGTTAAACGAATACAACCGCTGGCAACATAATGCAATTTACCCTGATGCCGACGGATTAAACCATAACCGGTGACGCGAGAACCTGGATCTATACCCAGTATTACCATTATTTTGACTCAGGTACAAATGCCACAATGGCAGCTTGATTAGAAGGTGACCAAACACGCTCTGCCGCAACGGATTTTTCTACCCATTCGTAAGCGGAGTGTTCGGTTAAAGTGATTGGTGCGTGACTGCTGATTTGTACTACGAACACATACTCTGTGTTCACAAAAGCATCGGGCGGGTAACGGTAGCGCCACTCAGGGCGGATTTCGAATTGGTTAATGTGCTGACAATCAATTATGGCGCCAGACTCGGGAGACAGCACAATGCCGGTTTCCTCGGCGACTTCACGATAGGCTGTCCCGAGCGGCAGTTCGCCCTCTTCAATGGTGCCGGTCACCGACTGCCAGAAATCCGCATCATCGTTGCGCTGCATAATAAGCACCTGGTTGTGCTCATTGTAGAGCACAACCAGGACCGACTCGGGACGCTTATAAGCCATTACTCGGCGTCTTTCTTCACTGTTGCGATGGCCAAATCGGCCAGTTGCTGAGGATTAGCCGGGCTCGGCGCATCGGTTAGCGGACAAGCGGCAGTAGTGGTTTTCGGGAACGCCATCACGTCACGGATAGAGGTAGCGCCGGTCATCAGCATCACCAGACGATCGAGGCCGAAAGCCAGACCAGCATGTGGTGGTGCACCGTAGCGCAGCGCCTCAAGCAGGAAGCCAAATTTCAGCTCTGCTTCTTCTTTATCGATACCCAGAATGCTGAACACTGCTGATTGCATTGTCTGGTCGTGAATACGTACCGAACCACCGCCTAATTCAACCCCGTTTAACACCATGTCATAGGCATCAGACAAAGCGGTTGCAGGCGCTTCTGCCAGTTGCTCCGGCGTTAAGTTGCGCGGTGCAGTAAACGGATGGTGCAACGCGTGCAACTGACCATCGGCTTCTTCGAACATTGGAAAGTCAACCACCCACAGCGGACGCCACTCACCTTCCAGCAACTCAAAATCTTCACCCAGCTTCAGACGCAGTGCACCCATGGCTTCGGTAACAACCGTTGCATTATCAGCGCCAAATAACAGAATATCACCATCTTCAGCACCGGTACGGGCAAGAATTTCACTAACGATTTCAGCGTTAAGGAACTTAAGGATTGGCGACTGTAAACCATCCAGGCCGTTGGCTTTTTCGTTAACTTTAACCCAGGCAAGGCCTTTCGCGCCGTAAATACCTACAAACTTGGTGTACTCATCAATTTGCTTACGCGACAGTGATGCACCGCCCGGTACGCGAATAGCGGCAACACGTCCTTTCGGATCGTTAGCCGGACCACTAAACACTTTAAAGTCAACATTGGCCAGCAGATCGGCCACATCAGTCAGTTCCAGAGGGTTACGTAAGTCCGGCTTGTCACTACCAAAGCGCTTCATCGCTTCGGCGTAGGTCATTTGTGGGAAGTCGCCTAAGTCCACATCGAGCATTTGCTTAAACAAATCGCGGATCAGACCTTCGGTAATGGCCATTACGCCATCGGCACCTAAAAAGGTGGTTTCGATATCGATTTGGGTAAATTCCGGCTGACGGTCGGCACGTAAGTCTTCGTCACGGAAACACTTAACGATTTGGTAATAGCGATCCATGCCCGACATCATCAGCAATTGCTTAAACAATTGTGGAGACTGCGGCAGAGCAAAGAATTCACCTTTGTGGGTACGGCTTGGCACCAGATAATCACGAGCCCCTTCCGGCGTAGCTTTGGTCAGGATTGGCGTTTCGATATCCAGAAAACCTTCGCCTTCAAGGTAACGGCGTACTGCTGCGGTAACCTTGGCGCGAAACTGCAGTTTATTGCTCATTACCGGGCGACGCAGATCAAGATAACGATAGCGTAAACGCTGCTCTTCAGAGTTTTCCTGGTTCCAGTCCAGTGGTAACACGGCAGACTTATTAAAGATTTCCAGGCCAGTACCAAGAATTTCCACTTCACCGGTGGTCATTTGCTTATTCACCTGGCCTTCAGGACGAGCGCGCACTGTGCCGGTTAACTTGATACAGAATTCGGCACGCAATGTATTGGCCAGCGCCTGCACTTCAGGTAAATCAGGGTCAAAAACGACCTGTACTAAGCCTTCGCGGTCGCGCAGATCGATAAAAATCAGGCCACCCAAGTCGCGGCGTTTGTTTACCCAGCCACACAGCGTGACTTCTTGTCCAATATAAGATGCGTTAATTTTCCCACAGTAATCTGTGCGCATGGTCTTCGACCCCTAATTACTTTGTTAGCTATTTTGTCGTTGCGTGAAGGTGCTGGCTATACCGACCTGAATCTACCGATAATCACCTGATTATTCCTTTACCTGCTTTACCGGCATGAGGATAATGACCGCCAACGCGTCTGTTATGTTTTAAATTTAAGGCCGCATAGTATAAACAAATGCTACTCAAAGCCCAATGACAAATATCCACTCAACAAGCACATTAGGCCCTGTTTTTATCGGTCTTCCTCAATGGCAGCACAGCAGCTGGCCAAAACGCTGGTTTGCTAACCGATCCGGCACGCAACTGGCCGATTACGCCAGGCAACTAAACAGTGTTGAGGGAAATACCACATTTTATCATCTCCCCTCGCCCCAGACCGTGGATAACTGGGCAGCGGCAACCCCAGCAGATTTTCGGTTCACCGTTAAATTTCATAGTGACATCAGTCACAAAAGCAGCTTACAACATTGCGACACTTTGGTAAGCGAGCAGCTTAACCTGCTGGCCCGATTAGAGCATCGGCTGGGCCAGATAATGCTGCAATTACCGGCCGGATTCGGACCTGCTCAGCTACCGGTGCTGGAGTCATTCCTCAAGCGATTATCGCCGGCTTTCAATTATGCGGTGGAAGTTCGTCATCTGGCATTTTTTGCCAAGGGGGAAGAAGAAAAAGCCCTTAACAAGCTGCTTATGGCGCATGGCGTTAACCGCGTGATAATGGACACCCGAGCGCTATTTACCGGGCCCGACGACTGTGCCCTGACCGCAGAAGTGCGAACCAAAAAGCCACGGGTACCAGTTAATGTTATTGCCACCGCAGATCAGCCGGTAATGCGCTTTGTGGGAAATAATAGCGAACAGGACAATGCGGCCTTTTTACAACCCTGGATAGATAAGTGTCAGCAATGGCGGGAACAGGGTAAATCCTGCTATTTATTCTTTCATCGTCCCGACAATCAGGACGCGCCCTGGTTAGCGCAGCAGTTTATTACTGCGTACAATCAGCGTTTTCCGGATTTTGCCTTACCAGCACTTCACTTTGCTCCCAGCCAGAATGACCTGCAGAGCCAGCTTTTCTGATTGATTCTGTTTAACTACGCGAGCGAGAACTACGCCGACGCCGGGTGGATTGTTTCTGGTTTTTAAGGCGGATATAGAAGTAGCTTAATACAGCGATTATGCCCATAAGCAAGCCAACAATAACAATTAACAGGTTATTAAAAGTGGCTTCTTTACCGACCGCTTCTTTTTCACTTTCGAGCGTCTGATTCAGCGACAGAATTTCCCGTTGAGTGCTGCGCTGCATAGCCGCAAAATCCTGCGAGATTTGATCCATTGTGAGGCTTAATACGCGGCTGCGCTCGGCGTCCATCCAGGCAATCAACTCTTCATAGGCCGACGTAATACCAGCGATATTGTTGTTTGCTGCGGCAAGACCAACCTGATTGAGCAAATGTTGGCGGGTGGTCAGGTAAGACAGAACCTCGTCTTCTTCATTGCCCACCGTCACCGAAGCCTGTAGCGCCTTTGCTGCCGGCAGGTCACCAGACTCTATCAGATAGGTAATTTTATTCAGGGTATAAAGTTTGGGAGCTACCAGTTGCGGATACTCTTCGAGCCAGTCTTCAATTTTGTGATTCCAGCGCACCACCATATCCATGTTCTGTTGCTGCACATTTACGTGCATAAGCCAGTAACCGGCAATAAACTGCCCTTTAATACTGCCACTTTCCGCACTATCTTCCAGCAGCGTCAGAGCCACCTTCTCCATCTCTTGCCACTGATTGTCTGCTGCCATAATGGCCAGTAACTTATCGTGTATTGCAATGCCAGCTTCACCACCAACATCCTGAGCAAAGTTGACTAACTGCTGAACTTTTTCCAGAGCCCGGTCGAACCATTGCATGGCCACCAGTAAATCAATTTGCTGATTAACCACTTCGCGCCAGCGAACGTAGTTACTTTGTGTCCAGAAGGCGTCCTGTGCCTGATTAAAATATTCTAACGCCGACATTACGTTACCGGTCTGAATATCTGCAAGACCTATATCAAACAGTATAAGTGCTTTGTCTTCATCGGAAATGCGGCGAGACAGCAGGCCAAGCAACTGTTGTTTGCTCGACTCAACGTCATCCGGGGAAGCGATGGCCTGATAGCGAAGTTTAGCCCTCAACGTAAAGGCCTGTGAACGATAATCCTGGCGTCTTACTGCGGTGAGCAACACTTCATCTGCCATGCTGCGAACCGGTTCGAAACTGTCTTGCTGGGCCGTAATCAGAAGTTTATAAGCCAGAATCGCGTTTTCGGCGGCGTCGGCGTGTAATGCATTGGCACTGGCCAGCAATTCATTAATTTGATCGATTTGTTGCGTGGCAGGCGTATTTTTTGCGCGGATGATGTCATTTAACCGGGTGACAATCTGTGATTCTTTCATGGCCTGAGCCTGGGCAGGCTGACCACAAAACATAACAATAAAGCTTGCTACAATAATCCAGAGTTTAATACGTGGTTCCATCACTATCGGTCAAAAGTTAGTTGTCGTCCAATATCGACACACTATCCCACGACTGATTCACTTTGCCAACCTATAAATGGGCTCTGTTTACGATTTTTTAACTATCTGATAGGGGGCCCGCAGAGCCGGTGGAAGCAATGTCCGCTGGCTCTACCGGATAACATCACTCTAGCGGAAATCACCAGCGTCAAGGTTGTGCTTTTTCATCAGTTTGTGCATATCAGTGCGGTTGCGGCCGGCCAGTTCTGCTGCACGAGTAACGTTGCCGTCGGTCATTTTCAGCAATTTAAACAGGTATTTCTGTTCAAAGGCATCGCGAGCTTCGGTAAGTGTTGGCCAGCTCTGGCGGGTGGCAGACAGGGCCTGTTCAACCAGATGTAATGGCACGACCGGCGTTTGCGTGAGCGCCACACACTGTTCCACCACGTTGACCAGCTGGCGCACATTACCCGGCCAGTCGCTTTTAACCAGTAATTG
>JAYZXK010000175.1:0-3913 GCA_036141415.1 Pseudomonadota bacterium | reverse complement strand
GGCTAAGGCGACGCTGCAAGCCACCAGCATTGAACATTTCAACAAACGTATTGCCCTGCGAGCCGGCATGACCTTTGCCGCTGAAATAGCCATTCGCGAACGCAATCTCATGCAATGGTTATTCGAGCCACTCTATGAATTGCATGGAGGTGTGCTATGAGCACCGCCACACTGTTCAAGCTACCCTTGCAACTCGGCTGGCGCCGCTCCACGCCGCAGATATTGCAAGCCGAGAACGCCGAATGCGGACTGGCCTGTATCGCCATGGTAGCCGGCTATCACGGGCTCAATATAGATTTGGCCAGGCTACGCAGCTTACGCGCCTTCAGCCAACAGGGTGCTAACCTTAAACAGCTGATTGATTTTGCCCACTCACTGAATCTCAACAGCCGGGCCTTAAAACTGGAGCCAGAAGATATGGCCGACCTGCAGCTGCCCTGTATTCTGCACTGGAACATGCAGCACTTTGTGGTGTTAACCAGAGTGACCAGCAGAGGTATTGAAATCCAGGATCCGGCATGTGGCAAACGCCACCTTAGCTGGCAACAGGTCAATGATGCGTTTACCGGTATTGCCCTGGAGCTTCAGCCGGGCAGTGACTTTACGCCACAAAATCTGCGCCAGCCATTAAAGCTCAGCCAGTTATGGCAGCGTATCGTGGGTATCAAGCGCTCCCTGCTGGTATTGTTTATTTTGTCTCTGCTGCTGCAGTGTTTTGCGCTGGCGTCGCCTTATTATATGCAATTGGTTATCGACTCAGTAATAGTCAATAACGACGTTTCGCTGCTTAATGTGCTGTTTCTGGGCTTCTTTCTGCTAATTGTGGTGGAAGCGATCACCAACCTTACCCGCCAAACAGCCGGCATTGCTATGTCTGGCCACCTTGCCCAGCAACTCTCGGTGAATGTCTTTACTCATTTGATCCGTCTGCCCTTCAGTTACTTTTCCCAGCGTCATATCGGCGATATGGTAGCTCGTTTTGGCAGCTTGCAGGAAGTCAGACGCTTTATCAGTCAGGGTATCGTCGCGCTCATTTTAGACACGCTTATCATGCTGTGTACGCTGGTTTTGATGGCGTTGTACAGCCTCAAGCTGATGCTGATTGTGGTAGGTATTACGGTGTTATTTCTTGCCCTTCGGTTAATTTTACTTGGCCCCGTACAGCGCTTACAACAAGAGAAAATTGCCTGTGCCGCGAAGGAAAACAGCCACTTTATTGAAACGCTGCGAGGCATTCAGTCAATCAGAATGCTCAGGCTCGAATCCTTCCGGTTACATGGCTGGCAGCATTTACTGACCGATACGCTAAACCGTGATATTCGCTTACGCCGCTGGGAAATGGGGTTCAGTATCGTACACCTGCTGCTGTTTGGTATTGAAAACCTGCTGGTGGTTTATCTGGCTGCCACGCTGGTGATGGAGCAGGCTTTTACGGTTGGAATGCTGTACGCATTTACCAGCTACAAGAACCGTTTTAATTCAGCCATCAACGGATTACTCGAGCAGTTACTCCAGTGGCGCTTATTGCGCGTACACCTCGACAGACTGGCAGACATTGTGCAAACGCCAGTAGACTTTGCCTCACTGGCTCCTGTTTCTTGCTGTGCGCCAGCCCATGTACCTGTGGCGCACAAACTGACGATTGAGGATTTAAGCTTTGCCTATCAGGGCCAATCACCTCTGTTCGAAGGATTAAATCTTGAAGTGTTACCAGGCCGGATGGTGGTAATTACCGGTGTAAGCGGTAGCGGCAAGTCCAGCCTGGCTAAATGCCTGACCGGCCTGTTTCCTGCCACTTCGGGGCAGATCCTGATTGACGATAAGCCGCTCAACAGCCGCGATCCAGCCCAGCGGATCAGTGCTGTTATGCAGGATGATGTGTGTTTGTCTGGCACCGTTATCGACAACGTCAGTGGATTTCAGCAGCACATCGACATGCCGCGGTTGATAGAGTGCTGCCAACTGGCCAATCTACACGACACCATCACCAGACTGCCAATGCAGTATTACACCCTGCTGCAGGAAGGCGGCACCAATTTTAGCGGCGGCCAGCGCCAGCGCCTGTTTCTCGCCCGGGCGCTGTATCAGCGTCCGGCCCTGCTGCTACTCGATGAGGCCAGTAGCCATCTTGATGCCAACAGTGAAAAGCTCATCAACCAACACTTATCCAGATTACCCATGACCCGGGTGGTTATTGCCCATCGGCGCGAAACCATTCAAATGGCCCATCAGCGGTATCACCTGGCAGGCGGCCAGCTGACGGAAGTAGCCATCAATTATACGCCTGATTTACCAACCCCCACTCAACAAGGAGATCATCATGTTTGATCAAGAGTTATTAAGCCCTGAACATTTGGAACAGCTGTCTAAACGTGAACTTCAGGTGGCGCACAAAATTATCGAAGGCTTACCGAACAAAACCATTGCCTCGCAATTGTTTATCAGTGAGCGAACGGTAAAATTTCATTGCGCTAATATCTACCGCAAGCTGGAAATCCGTAACCGGGCAGCGTTAATGGCCCGCTATTTCAGAACCCTGTACACGCAAATCCCTACGGTGTAAGCGGGAATGTGGCAAGTAAAGCCTGGCCGGTACAGATGTACCGGCCGGTTTGTATGTTTGGGATTAGATGTTAAAGCGACATAAGCTAAAAAGTGAATTAGTTCTTATCAGCACGACAATTTTTAATCGCCGCCGTTTGATATTGCCTGGGCAAATATTGCTTCAAGCGAAGATAAATCTAAATTAACACCTGCAATATTTGCATCTATCCAGTGTTTTTGAGATATCCGAGGCCAGGAAACATCGTAACCCAACGTAAAAAGCAATTCTTCGAAGAAGAAGCGCTGAACCCGGCCGTTACCTTCTCTGAATGGGTGAAGTAAGTTTATCTCACAAAATAAATCAGCAACCTTTGATATTAGCGATTCTTCTGTATCCACAAGCTCAAGGTTTGGAATGGTGCTGAATAGCTTATTTGCTTCCGGCTCAATGCGTGACCACGTACAAAATCGCGTCTCGCCTTTTGAGATATCAACATCTCTTATTTTACCTGCCCATTCATAGATATCCTGGAACAGATGATAATGGAGATGTTGGAGGTGATGCAGTGTGAAATCAGTTATTAAAAGCCTTGGCGCCTGGTAGATTCTGAAGCGCTCTGCGGTGAATTCGGCTTCCGCTTCCGCTAATGTTTTTGCGTCACGTATACCAAGAAGATTGATCAGAACATCGGAACCGGGGTAACAGTATCGGTCCTGCGTTACCCCGTACTTATCGCGCATACTTCCGTTTTAAATCAGCAATAGTCTGCCGCTCATTACTTTTTTTTAAAGTAAGTCCTTCATAGCTCAGGCTTACTTCGAAGTTGTTCATATTCGGGGTAAACCGACCTTTTCGGCTGTTGCCAGGCTTTGAAACAGTATTTTTCATATACCCTCCAATTCTGTTGTAATTTTACCCTATCACGCAATAAATAGCCATTTTACGCTAGCTTAACAACCTGGCGAAAATGTAATGAAAATGGGCGATATTGCTTTCTGTTGGTCACTTCAAAATGTGAACTATTTAGGCTGGTACTTCAGAACCTTGTACACGCAAATCCCTACGGTGTAAGCGGGAATGTGGCAAGTAAAGCCTGGCCGGTACAGAGTACCGGCCGGTTTGTAGGTTTGTGATTAGAGGATAAAGCGGCTTAAGTCTTCGTTATCCACTAAGGTTTCAAGGTGCTGATTCACGTAATCGGCATCAATGATGTAGGTTTCGCCCTGTTTTTCAGAAGCATCGTAAGAGATATCTTCCATCAACCGTTCCAGCACAGTGTGCAGTCGGCGGGCACCGATGTTTTCGGTTTTCTCATTCACCTGCCACGCCGCTTCGGCAATACGCTGAATACCGCTTTCGGCAAACTCA
>JAYZXK010000174.1:0-5750 GCA_036141415.1 Pseudomonadota bacterium | reverse complement strand
AAAGTAGAAGAGCTTATTGCCCGGATTGCACAGAAAGCCCGGGCTGCGGGTATTCACCTGGTGCTGGCTACCCAGCGCCCGTCGGTTGATGTGATTACCGGCTTAATTAAAGCTAACATCCCCACCCGAATTGCTTTTCAGGTGTCGAGTAAAATTGACTCGCGCACCATCCTCGACCAGCAGGGTGCTGAAACGCTGTTGGGCATGGGTGATATGTTGTATTTACCGCCGGGTAGTCCGGTACCTACCCGTGTGCACGGTGCGTTTGTCGACGACCATGAGGTACACGCCGTAGTTGCCGACTGGAAGAAACGCGGTGAACCGGAATACATCGATGAAATCCTTAACCCTGAGTCCACCGCTGAAGTACTGTTACCGGGTGAACAACCGGAGGGCGGCGATCAGGAAGTGGATGCGTTTTACGATGAAGCTGTGGCGTTTGTTACAGAAACCCGCCGTGCATCGGTGTCCAGTGTTCAGCGTAAATTCCGTATTGGTTACAACCGCGCAGCGCGTCTGGTTGAACAAATGGAACAAAGTGGTGTCGTTACCCCTGCGGGCCATAACGGTAACCGTGAAGTGCTGGCACCACCGCCACCGAGAGACTAACAGGAAGTCGTTTATGAAATCATTGTTTAGCGGAGCTTTAGTCGCTCTGTCATTTTTCTCTGTATCTGCGCTGGCCAATGATGCCGAAGCGTTAAAAACAAAGTTAGCCGGACTGGAGTCCTTCAAGGCTGCATTTACTCAGTCGGTCACCGATGAAAACGGTGAAGTCGTTCATGAAGCAACAGGTAATCTAACCATGGCCCGGCCGGATAAACTGCGCTGGGAAACACTGTCGCCAGATGAAACCGTACTGATAGCCGATGGTTCGGCCGTCTGGCATATCGATGAGTGGGTAGAGCAGGTCACGGTGATGTCACAGGCCCAGGCGATTGATAATAATCCCATGGTGCTGTTAACCAGTAACGATGACGCTACCTGGCAACAATATACGGTTAATGCAACCCAACCCAACAGCTATACCGTTTCGGCAAAAGCAGAGGGCAGTCAGATCCGCACGCTGAGTTTAAGTTTTGATGATAAAGGCCTGGCAAACCTGATCATGCTCGACAGTCAGGGCCAGCAAAGCGCCATCAATTTTAGTGAGCGCGAATTTAATACGCCGATTTTCCCTTCCGCATTTATTGCTGACGTGCCGGAAAGCTTTATGGTAGATGATCAGCGCCCATGAGTTTGTTTAGTCAGCAAACCTACGCTCCGCTGGCGGCCCGTATGCGACCGGTTACTCTGGATGAATACGTAGGCCAGAGCCACCTGGTGGGGCCGGGCAAACCGTTACGCAAAATGCTCGAGTCGTCTCATTGTCATTCCATGGTGTTATGGGGGCCACCAGGCACCGGTAAAACTACCATGGCAGAACTGATTGCGGTGTATACCAATGCGCAGGTGATAAAGCTCTCGGCGGTTACTTCCGGGGTGAAGGAAATTCGCGCAGCCATGGATGAGGCTGAGCAAAATAAATCCATGGGCGAGCGCACGCTATTGTTTGTTGATGAAGTACATCGTTTTAATAAATCGCAGCAGGATGCCTTTTTACCTTTTGTGGAGTCCGGGGTGGTAACCTTTGTTGGTGCTACCACTGAAAACCCGTCTTTTGAGCTTAACAATGCATTGTTATCGCGGGTTCGGGTGTACGTCCTTAAAGGCATTGATGATGAAGCTCTCGATGCGTTGCTCGACCGAGCTCTGGCCGATACTGAGCGTGGACTCGGCGAACGCAACCTGACCCTCGCTGACGATGCCAGAAATGCGCTGATTGGTTTATCCGGCGGCGACGGACGACGGTTGTTAACCTATCTTGAACTGGCCAGTGATTTTACCAATGCATCGCAGATAAGCCTTAATGATGTTGAGCAGGCGGTGGGTGAAAAGGTCGCCAGTTATGACAAGCAGGGCGATACATTTTACGATCTTATTTCGGCGTTTCATAAATCCGTTCGGGGCTCTGATCCCGATGCAGCTCTCTATTGGTATGCGCGAATACTAAATGGTGGTGGTGATGCGCTTTACGTGGCGCGCCGTCTTCTGGCAATATCTTCTGAAGACATCGGCAATGCCGACCCACGGGCTATGCAGTTGTGTGTGAATGCCTGGGACGTATATCATCGTGTAGGGCCAGCAGAAGGTGAACGTGCCATTGCTCAGGCGGCAGTCTATTGCGCGCTGGCAGCCAAAAGTAACGCTGTGTATATGGCCTTTAGCCAGGCTAAGCAGGATGCACGGGATAAACCCGATTATCCGGTGCCGGTACACCTGCGTAATGCACCCACCAAGTTACTAAAAGAAATGGGCCACGGAGCGGAATACCGCTATGCCCATAATGAACCGAATGCGTTTGCCGCCGGGGAACGCTATTTGCCTCCGGAAATTGCTGAT
This sequence comes from Pseudomonadota bacterium, assembly GCA_036141415.1. Classification (GTDB taxonomy): domain Bacteria; phylum Pseudomonadota; class Gammaproteobacteria; order Enterobacterales; family Alteromonadaceae; genus Alteromonas. Next base: position 3,308 of record JAYZXK010000174.1, on the reverse strand, counting down.
GCCCGTTATTATGAGCCCAGTGAACGGGGTTTGGAAAAACAGCTTAAAGCCAAACGCGATTACCTTGACCAATTAAATAATCAAAGCCAACAAAAACGGAACGGCTAATGTCACACACGCTCTCAATTTACCTGTTTATTGCCACCGGCGGTGCCGTAGGGGCCTGCTTGCGGTTTTTCTGTACCGGATTAGTGGATTCCTGGTTTGGAAAAGCGTTGCCCTTTGGTACACTTGCCGTCAATATTATCGGCTCGTTTTTACTGGCGGTGTTATACGGTTTTATTGAGCGAGGCGAGTTAGCCGAACAGCCATACCGGGCGCTGATTGGAGTAGGTATGCTAGGGGCGCTGACAACCTTTTCAACCTTTACCATAGAAACCTTAACACTGCTTGAAAACGGGTTGTGGATAAAGGCGTTGGTCAATATTTTATTGAATGTGTGTGTCTGCCTGCTTGCAGCATGGCTGGCAGTGGAATTAACCAAAGGATAAAGAAAATAACATGTTAGATCCAAAGTGTTTGCGAAGCGACATCGAAACAACGGCTGAACGACTGGCCAGCCGGGGTTTTTCTCTGGATGTTGACGCTTTTAATGCCCTCGAGGAAAAACGTAAGGCATTACAAATCAAAACCCAAGATTTGCAAAATGAACGCAACACGCGAAGTAAATCCATTGGTAAAGCCAAAGCACAGGGCGAAGATATTGCGCCATTACTGGCCGAAGTCTCTGATTTGGGAGACAAGCTGGAAGCAGCAAAAGCGGAGTTAGATGAAGTATTAACTGAAGTGACCGCGCTGATGCAGGGGATTCCCAATCTGCCACACGAGAGTGTACCGGTAGGTAAAGATGAAGACGAAAACGTTGAAATCAGCACCTGGGGCGAGATCCCAAGCTTTGATTTTGAAATCAAAGATCATGTGGACATTGCCGATGGCCTGAATAAAGGTATCGACTTTGAAGCGTCGGTTAAAATTACCGGCAGCCGCTTTGTAGTGATGCGCGATAAATTTGCTCGCTTACACCGTGCTCTGGCGCAGTTCATGCTGGATACACATACTGCTGAACACGGCTATACCGAAATGTATGTGCCGTACCTGGTTAATGCAGACAGCCTTTACGGCACCGGCCAGCTACCTAAATTTGGTGAGGATTTATTCCACACCCAGCCTGCTACAGAAGAGGGACAGGGCCTGTCTTTGATCCCAACTGCTGAGGTACCGTTAACCAACCTCGCTCGTGATGAAATTTTCGCGGCCAAAGATCTGCCAATTAAAATGACTGCGCACACGCCTTGTTTCCGCAGTGAAGCAGGCAGTTATGGTCGTGATACCCGTGGCCTAATTCGTCAACACCAGTTTGATAAAGTTGAAATGGTGCAACTGGTTAAACCGGAAGACAGCTTTAACGCGCTGGAAGAACTCACCGGCCATGCCGAAATGATCCTACAGAAGCTGGGTTTACCGTATCGTAAAGTACTACTGTGTACCGGTGATATGGGCTTTGGCTCATGCAAAACCTATGACTTAGAAGTATGGTTGCCAGCACAAGATACCTATCGTGAGATCTCTTCTTGCTCTAATATGCTGGATTTCCAGGCGCGTCGTATGCAGGCTCGTTTCCGTAACCCGGAGACCAACAAGCCTGAGTTGCTGCATACTCTGAATGGTTCTGGCTTAGCCGTAGGGCGTACGCTGGTTGCTATCCTGGAGAACTATCAACAAGCCGATGGCTCGGTAAAAATCCCGGAAGCGCTGGTACCTTATATGGGTGGCGTTACCGAAATTAAGTAACCATTACTAAACTGCAAAGGTACTAAACTGCAAAGGCCGCTAAGTTAGCGGCCTTTTTTATAAGCATTTTTTCGGTTTGGGCAAGCCAGCCAGCTTTGTGGCCTGTTTGGCCGGGCCTTTTGGAAACAGGCGCTGCAGATAGCGACTATTACCTTTTTCCGGCCCGTACTTGGCAGCCATCGCTTTTACCAGAGCTCGTATAGCCGGGCTTGTTTCATATTCCAGATAGAATTCCCGGACAAACAGTACTACTTCCCAGTGCGCCTCGCTGAGCTCAATACCTTCCTGTTCGGCTAAAAACGGCACCATATCTTGCTGCCAGTGCCGGTAATCTAAAAGGTAACCGAGTTTATCTGTAGGGTATGTTTGCCCCTGCCATTCAAACTGAAAGTTGTCGCTCATGGTAAGATGTTAATCCACTGCTGGTGTTGTTGATGAAGTTGGCAGAGTTTACCAGATGACACGATAGCTTCCACAGCCACGCCTCGTTCGGCACAATCGTTTTCCATTGCCATAACCGATAACTCCGGGTAAGCGCTGCGAAGTGCATTAAACGCATATACACCGTCGCCACAACACACTACCACATCGGTTGCTGTGAGGCTTTTTAACAAAGCCTCTGCGCTGCTATCAAGATGAAACGAAGCATAACGTACAAGCATTAAAAAGTTACCGTGTGATCAGATTGGGTTAATAACTGGCGTAATGCGCTGGCATCCAGTAATTCCAGATCTTCCTCATCAATACCCAAATCGGCAACGGTCAGTTGTAACGCGGTTAAAGACGCCTGACATACGTATACCGGCTCGATATCGTAAAAAGGTAATACCCGGGCCTGCTTTAATTGACTCTTGCGCGCTGCCGGTTGTTGGTTAGCTAATAACTGCAGAACACCCTTACCACTGAAAACCACCTGGCACTCATGACCGTAGTTGGTTGACGCCAGAGCAAACTCAATACCATCTGACGCTTGTTGGGAAGCGTAGGGTGCCTGGGTTAGTAATACTGTGATAGTCGCCATTAAAATTGCACCAGCTTTGAGGAATTGTGCAGCAAGGTAAAAAATTCGCCCAGGCCCACTTGTTTAAACGGCTCAAACAAATTGTGCTGGGCTAAGCCCGCTTGTTCGGCCTGTTCGGCATCCATTATGCCACGCTTACTGGCCGCTCCTACACAAACTAATAAAGGAATAGCATGCTCTGTAGCCAGACTTTGCCATGCTTTAGTTAAATCAACTTCATTTGCAGAGGCGTCCATAAGTCCGTTGGCATGATAAACACCGGCCTGGTAAAAGAAGATTTGATCGATACTCTGGCCTTCGTTGATGGCGGCACGGCAAAATGCCACTGCATCCAGACAAGCAGTTAACGATTCGGGGGAACTGGTGATTAAAACTGAAATTCGTTGCATAAAACAAAAACACCCCTTAACGGGGTGTTTTCTCAGAACGTGCTGTGCCGATTAATCATCGCCACCGAATGCACCCAGCAGTTGCAGCAGGGATACAAACAGGTTGT
>JAYZXK010000173.1:0-7465 GCA_036141415.1 Pseudomonadota bacterium | reverse complement strand
AATTACTCCAGCAAATCGATGTTGCCCGGGAAAACATTAGTACCGGTGTGGATGAACTCGGCGAGTTAACTACTGATTATCTGGCTTATATTAATGGCTCACCTCTGGGGCGGTCGCCGTCGCCGCAGTCTGTTGCTAATTACCTTAACCTGATGCTCAGCCGGGCCGCTTCACTGAGTGCAGAGGGCGATCCGGTAATGCATAATCAGGCTGCGCTGCTGGCTTTAGCCATCTTTCTGGGCGATCACAGAATCAGCGGACTGGCCGGGGCAACTCAGCCAGAAGGGGATTCGCCGGTTGAGTCTAAAGCGCCGGCTGTGCTGGCTCAGCGTAACGATCTGGCCCGTCACTTTACTATTTCTGCTGCCTTGCAGATCCTTTCCCAGCAAAATATGACTCTGGCTATTGGTGAGTTTAAGGAACTCATGGATCGGGCCATGGGCGGCAGTGGCTACAGTTTTGTCGATCTGGCGGCGGATATGTCGGGAATGGCGTTTGCACGCATCGCTACTCAGCCAGACAGCGCGGCACGACTCCAGAAACTGGCGCAACAGGGCCTTCGTGAGCGGGATATTTTGCCCTACATCGGTGGCTTACCGGAAGGACTAAGCAAGCAGGAGTTTCGGCATCGCTACAGCGAGGTAGACAGCCCGGCATACCGAAAGCAGGTCGCCGAGATTCAACAGCGTATTGATAACCTGCCGCTATATCAATAGTAGCGGCAGCTTACTTTTCAAATTTACTTCTTCACGCTGCTGACAAATTGCTGCAGGGTGCTTAATGCCAGTTCTATCTTCTTTACCAAGGGCACCAGTGCCTGTTTAGCGTCTTCATCGCTAAGTTGTTTGAGGGCCTGCCAGTCGGCGGCGATTTCTTCCACATAGGGGCCAAAGCGTTTTGAGCGGGTGGTAAAACCGCTGTCGTCGGCAAAGATGGCTGCAAACTTGCCCTGTTGCTGGTGCTGCAACTGATCAAGGATCTGATCGGCATCCACCGCTTTGCGATAAAGTGTTTGTAGCGTTTCCTGTAATTGCTGGTGAACAGAATCCAAAGAGCGCTCCTTAAGTAAAACAGAAAAAAAGACTAAAGAATGGTTAAGGTCTGCCGATATAGCAGTGAGGTGGGCAATTCTGCCCACTTTTTAACGTTGCTACAAGCAAATAAGGAAACTGGTATGGATATTCAAGGTGCAGGTGCCTCTGGAACGTCCGGTGCGTCGCTTGAGTTGGCTTCTCTCAAACTGGCAAAGGGTCAGCAAGAGCAGGAAGGAAAGGCGACGCTTCAGCTGCTGGAATCAGCCGCTGACGTACCAAAACCTACGTCCGCCAACCCGGCTATCGGTGCCAACATCGATACGTTCGCGTAATACTGACTGAGCCTGCGGGTTTAGTCTTGCGGATAAAGACGTAAGTCAACCGGCGTTTTGCCAGGCTGGCCACCAATTTCGGTAACGAGCTTGGGAACCATAAAGCCTGGCAATCGCTTTATCACTCCGGCCATTATTTTTCTGGCTTGTTCTACATCAATATCAAAATGCGCAGCACCCTGTACCTTATCTAACAGATGCAGATAATAAGGCATAATGCCCGCAGCAAACACCTTTTCGTTTAATTGTGCCTGCGTATCAGCGGTGTCGTTTACCCCTTTTAGTAACACTGCCTGATTAAGCACCGTGACGCCTGCCTGACGCAAAGGCGCAAGTTTTTCGGTGAGTTCTGCCGACACTTCATTGGCGTGGTTGATATGCAATACCAGTACTCGTTGCACGGGGAGCCCGGCAAACCAGCGATAAAAAGAAGCGTCGAGCCTTGAGGGCATTACTACCGGCAGGCGGGTGTGGATACGCAGTCTTTTTACATGGGGAATGGCAGCAATTTTTTCGGCCAGAGCAGCGAGCTTGCTGTCTTTCGCCATTAACGGATCGCCGCCGGAGAGAATCACTTCGTCAATGGCTGGATCCGCGGCAATATAGGCGATGTTGTTTTCCAGTTCAGCGTTGCTCAGTGAGTTATCGGCGTAGGGAAAGTGCCGGCGAAAGCAATAGCGACAATTTACCGCGCAGCCGCCTTTTACAATCAACAGTACGCGGCTGTGGTATTTATGTAACAGACCGGGATTCGCGGTATCATGCTCGGCAAGCGGATCCGGACTGTAACCAGGCGCGGTGAGAAATTCCTGATTGCTGGGTAATACCTGCAATAATAAGGGATCCTGCCAGTTGCCTTTTTCCATTAATGCGGCAAAAAAGCGCGGCACCCGCATCGGAAATAAGCGACGGGCTTCGGCGTGGGAGCCAAAATCAGTGGGGTCCAGATTCAGGTAACTGAGCAGAGAAAATGGATCAGTAAAGCCACTGGCTAACTCTTTTTGCCAGTTTTGCTCTACAGTTATGCTATTTTTTTGTATTATTTGCGCCACTAAAACTAAAACCTACAGTGTTTATTGAGGAATTATGGCTAATTTCAGCACTAACGAGTTCAAAGCGGGCCTGAAAATCATGCTCGACGGCGAACCTTGCAACATTCTTGAAAACGAATACGTTAAGCCGGGTAAAGGCCAGGCATTTAACCGGGTTAAAATTCGTAAACTGATTTCTGGCAAAGTACTGGAAAAAACCTTTCGCTCCGGTGAATCAGTAGAAGGCGCAGACGTAATGGATACGGAACTGGCCTATCTGTATACCGACGGCGAATTCTACCACTTTATGAATAATGAAACATTCGAACAAATCGCTGCTGACGAAAAAGCCGTGGGTGAGAATATCAAGTGGTTGGTAGAAAACGATGTTTGTACCATTACTTTATGGAACGGCGCACCTATCACCGTGAGCCCGCCGAACTTTGTCGAACTGGAAATTACCGAAACCGACCCGGGCCTGAAAGGCGATACTGCCGGTACCGGTGGCAAACCTGCAACACTGAGCACCGGCGCAGTGGTTCGCGTACCGCTGTTTGTGCAAACCGGCGAAGTTATCAAGGTTGATACCCGTACCGGCGAATACGTTTCCCGCGTACAAAAATAATCCCTTCACTGCGTACCTTCCAGCCGGACAGGTACGCAGACTTACCAGCGTACCCTATGACAACTCCAGACAACTGGCGGCCCACCGCCTCATTACAAGCCCTGCGCGAGCGAGCACAACTTTACACTGGCATTCGCCGGTTTTTCGCCGAACGTGATGTGCTGGAAGTCGACACACCGGTGTTGTCTCACGGTACCGTCACCGATGTCTTTATTGATGGCTTTTCAACAAACTTCGCTTACAGCGACAGTGGTCATAATGAAACGCTGTATTTACAAACATCACCCGAATTCGCGTTAAAACGTTTACTGGCCAGCTACCAGACGTCTATTTACCAGCTGTCTAAAGTGTTCCGCCATGAGGGCTTCGGCCGCTTACATAACCCCGAATTCACCATGCTGGAATGGTATCGGGTGGGGCTGGATCACCATGCCTTGATGGATGAAATAAGCGATCTGCTTAAAGCGCTTATTGGTGCGCAGCAAACTGAACGCATGACCTATCAGCAGGCTTTTCAAAAGCACCTGAACCTCGACCCGTTAAGCGACAGTACCCAGCGAATTGCCGAGGTCTTTAACGATTGCAATATCGATCTAAGCGATGAGTATCCCATCGACCACGATGGCATGCTGCAGTTGCTGTTCAGCTATGAAATTGAGCCGAGGATAGGCCAGCAGTATCCGTGTTTTATTTATGATTACCCGGCTTCACAGTCGTCGCTGGCAAAAATAAACGTTGACGATCCGCGGGTAGCCGACCGCTTTGAACTATATTTTAAAGGGACTGAGCTGGCGAATGGTTTTCATGAGTTGCAGGATGCCGCCGAGCAGCGCAAACGCTTTGAGCATGACAACCGTTTACGCCGCACTTTCCGGTTTGAGGAAAAACCCCTCGACGAACGTTTCCTGGCAGCGTTAGAGGCGGGTATTCCCGCCTGTGCAGGCGTGGCCATGGGCATTGATCGTATTTTAATGCTCAAACACGGCTACACTCACATCGAACAGGTTCTGGCGTTTCCGGTCAATCGCGCCTGACAAATTTAAACGGGATTGCTTAAAAAGGATTTAACGTATAACCCTGTTGTTGTAACAGTGCGTGCGCGCTCATCGCTGATAGCGCCACTTCCACGCCGGGCAAAAAAGCCTGATTAGCATAGCCATGGGCCGCGGCAGACTGGCCGCATACGATAACGCGTACCTGATTTGCCATCAGCGCATTTATCAACGCAATATTGGCATTTTTGGCGCCCTGCTTTTGTTGATAGGCTGGGGCCGCAAGTAAATCCAGTGTGGCACTGCCATGAACCACTAAGGCCAGCTCAATATTTTCCGCCGGAACGCCGCTGGCCACATGCATATTAATAAAGCGCGCCAGACTGTCAAACCGACGGTTTAATGTACCGGGTTCAGCGCCCTTTGCCACATCAAAAGCCACCTTAAACTGCGCGTTAGCGTTAAATTCGACGCCTTCAACCAGCACCTTTTTGCCATAATCCTGAAATACCGGCCCTGCGCTAAATTCAGCAGCAGAACTTGCGCCAGCAATCAGAGCACAACTTAAAAGAAGACTCGAAATACACCCTATAAACGATTGACGAATGCTCATGCTTCCTCCCGAAATAAACACTAGTGGATGAGATGTTGCTGTTATTTTCACCATAACGGAATAGGCCTGACTGATACAGCAATTAATCGTTTATGTGGTGTAAAGAACATCGAAATACTCATTAAAAAACTCTAAAGTTCATATTATATAATAGGTTTTTAGAAAGTGAGTACTCACAACTTGTTTGGTCGGTAAGCCTCCCTTACGACAATATGAATAATTTCATCGGTAACTGGCGCTTGACGAAAACGTCAGGGAAGAGGTAATGTTATATTGTAACATCAACTCTCATCGACAGATTCAAGGTCAAACAAACAATGAAAAGACGAACCATAATTGGTGCTGCAGTTTTTATGGCATTAACTGCCCAGGTAGCCTCGGCCACCACAGTAAAGGGTAAAGTGACTAACGAAGCCGGTGAGGCTGTTGCTGGTGCCGAAGTGCGGATAGAGGGCTCCAAACAGGTTACTTTTACCGACGCACAGGGTAATTATGAATTTACCGGCGTGCAGATACCTCATGTACATCTGCATGTGTATTCGCCGGATTATGTTCATGGTGATAACGACCTTGGCGATATTAATAGTGATCAGGTGGCAGACTTTGTCCTGACGCCCGTATCGGTTGAAAATATTGTGGTCACGGCCAGTGTGCTTGGCTCTTCTGTGCTCGAGTCGGTCACTCCAGTATCGGTGATTGATGAATATAAGCTGCGAAAAATTCAGGCCGAAACCCTGGGTGAAACGTTAAAAAACACGCCCGGGGTGCACAGTACCTACTTCGGCCCTGTTGCCAGTAGCCCGGTGATCCGCGGTAACGATGGCCCACGGGTAAAAATTGTTCAGAATGGACTGGATGTTTCTGACGTATCGCGTATTGGCCCCGACCATAACGTAGCAGCAAACAGCACCAGCGCTACCCAGGTTGAAGTACTACGCGGCCCGGCTACCCTGCAATACGGCAGCGGTGCTATTGGCGGGGTAGTCAACGTGGTAGACAATCGTATTCCGAGTGAAGTGCCGGCCGATCTGGAAGGTGATGTGGAGGCCAACTACGCCACGGTTAACGACGGCAAGTTTGGCCGTTTTAACCTGACCGGCGGCCAAAACAATATCGCTTTTCACGTAGATGGCTTTAAACGTGAAACCGACAACGTCGATATTCCGGGTTACGCTTCGGTAATGCCCGATGAAGATGAACAGCCAGGCACTCTGGAAAGCAGTGCTATGGATACCACCAATATTACCGCTGGTTTGTCGTTAGTGGACGAAGAAGGCTACTTTGGCTTCTCGGTAGAAAAACTCGATAATTTTTACGGCGTGCCGGGTCACCATCATCATCATGAAGAAGAAGAGCATGATGAAGCTGAAGGCGAAGAGCACGACGAACACGAGGAAGAAGAGGGCGGCACTAATCTCGACGTGGATATGACCCGTTATCAGGCGGCTGGTGAATGGTACTCGCCATTTAAGGGCATCAGTTCACTTAAATTTGGCGCTGCCTATACGGATTACGAGCACGTAGAAATTGAAGACGGCGAAGTCGGTACCCGTTTTACCAATCAGGGCAGTGATATTCGACTGGCTGCTACCCATGCAGACATTGATGCCTGGCACGGGGTGTTTGGCTTGCAATACCATAACAGTGACTACACCGCAGAAGGTGATGAGGCCTACACACCACCCACCGAAACCGAAAGCATGGCATTGTTTTTAGTAGAGCAGAAGAAGTTTGGCTCAGTGATCCTTGAGTTGGGCGGGCGTCTGGAGAGAACAACCTACAATGCAGATAGCATCGATTTTGAATTAGAGGTGGCTGAACACGAAGAGCACGAGCTGGCATTCAACTTTGATGAGTATGCGTTTACCAGTAGCTCTTTGTCAGCCGGGGTAAACTGGGAGTATACACCAGGCTACTCTGTGGCCCTGACTTTATCGCGCAACGAACGTGCACCGAGTATGCAGGAGCTATTCTCGGCCGGCCAGCATCTGGCAACGCAAACCTTCGAGGTAGGCCTGGTTTACGATATGGACGAAGAGGGCGAAGTGTCTGAAAACCTGCGCAGCGTAAAAGAAGAGGTGAGTAATAACATCGATGTGACGTTCCGCAAGTTCAGCGGCGACAGCGGCTACACCCTTTCGTTCTTCTACAACCAGGCTGATGATTATATCTATCAGAGTGCCACCGGCCTGACGGCACTTTCGCATGCTCATGAAGAAGAGGAAAATGGCGTTGATGAGATAGAAGCGCACGACGAGCACGCAGAAGAAGGCACGCCGGTGTACTACTTCAACCAGGACGATGCCACCATCTACGGTATGGAAGCAGAAGGTTTTGTCGATCTTAACCTCAACTGGCGGATAAGCGTGTTTGGCGATTATATCCGAGCCAAAATCGACTCGGATAACCTGCCACGCATTCCGCCCCTGCGGTTAGGCTCTACCATCAGTTATGAAGGTGAAGCGTTAAGCTCAGCGCTATCGGTAGTGTGGTATGACGACCAGACCAAAACCACCGAATATGAAACCTCCACAGAGGGTTACACCCTGGTGAATGCCTCGGTAGATTATCGTTTGTCTGATACGCAGGACTGGACGGTATACGTAAGAGCCAACAACCTGTTTGATAAAGAAGCCCGGGTACATACGTCATTTTTGAAAGATCAGGCACCTTTGCCCGGTCGTAATTTTACACTGGGCACGCGTTTTAGTTTTTAAGCTGAGCGTACCTGGGACATTTCACTTCATTCCCATTTTAGCGGCCACCCGGCCGCTTTTTTTTGGCCTTTCTTAGGGTTGAATATGAAAAATTACGCCGCCAACGAAAAGAAGTGTTAAG
>JAYZXK010000172.1:0-3867 GCA_036141415.1 Pseudomonadota bacterium | reverse complement strand
TAGCTATTTACATGCCGATGGTGCCGCAGGCCGCTTACGCCATGCTGGCGTGTGCACGCATTGGTGCCGTGCACTCCGTTATCTTTGGTGGTTTCTCGCCAAACGCTATTGCCGACCGCATTAACGACAGCAGCGCCAAGGTTGTGATTACCTGTGACGAAGGCCGTCGTGCCGGTCGTAGTGTGCCACTTAAAGCAAACGTTGATCGCGCGCTGGCCAATGATGCCTGTCCATCTATTACTAACGTTATCGTACACAAATTAACCGGCGGCGATGTTGCCTTTGATGACAGTGTTGATGTGTGGTGGGACGCGCTGGTAGAAGACTGCTCCGCGCAGTGCGAGCCAGAAGTAATGAACGCCGAAGATCCGCTGTTTATTCTGTACACCTCAGGCTCTACCGGTACCCCGAAAGGTGTGGTTCACACTACCGGCGGTTACCTGTTATATACCGCAATGACCTTTAAATATGCCTTCGATTATCGCGAAGATGATATTTACTGGTGTACCGCCGATGTGGGCTGGATCACCGGTCACAGTTACATGACTTACGGCCCGCTGATTAACGGTGCTACGCAGGTATTCTTTGAAGGTGTACCTACTTATCCGGATGTACGTCGTATTGCTCAGGTGGTTGAAAAGTACAAAGTCAACTCTCTGTATACTGCGCCTACCGCCATTCGTGCGCTGATGGCCCACGGTGATGCGCCGGTGGAAGGCTGCGATCTGTCTTCTCTGCGTCTGTTAGGGTCGGTAGGTGAGCCAATTAACCCGGAAGCCTGGGAATGGTACTACCGTGTTATTGGTGAAAGTCGTTGTCCGATTATGGATACCTGGTGGCAAACTGAAACCGGCGGCATGATGATTACACCAATGCCGGGTGCTACACCGCTTAAGCCAGGGTCTGCTTCACGTCCTATGTTCGGGATTGAGCCAGCACTGTTTGACGCAGAAGGTAAAGAACTGGAAGGGGCTAACGAAGGTAACCTGGTGATTAAAGAAAGCTGGCCAAGCCAGGCCCGTACCGTTTATGGCGACCACGAGCGTTTCATTAATACCTACTTCAGTGCCTATAAAGGCGTTTACTTTACCGGTGACGGTGCCCGTCGTGATGAAGACGGCTACTACTGGATCACCGGCCGCGTAGATGACGTACTCAACGTCTCTGGCCACCGTTTAGGTACGGCAGAAATCGAGAGTGCACTGGTTGCTCACCCTAAAGTGGCAGAAGCTGCGGTAGTGGGTTATCCGCACGATATCAAAGGTCAGGGTATCTATGTGTACATCACGCCTAATGAAGGTGTTGAGCCGGATGACGAGCTGACTAAAGAAATCCGTGCCTGGGTACGTACTGAGCTGAGCCCAATCGCGACACCGGATATGATCCAATGGTCACGCGGTCTGCCGAAAACCCGTTCAGGCAAAATCATGCGTCGTATTCTGCGTAAGATTGCAGCCAATGAGCACGAGCAATTAGGCGACACGTCGACGTTGGCGGATCCTTCGGTTGTTGATACACTCATAGAGGAGCGTCTTAACAAGTAAACGGAGTAACAATGATAACGCTGCTGATTGCCGACGATCACCCTTTATACCGCGATGCGCTAAAGGGAGCGTTGTCATTGTCGTTGCCAGATCTAACCATTTTAGAAGCTGGTGATCTCACCACTACGGTCGACATGCTCGAAAAAGAGGATGTCGACCTGTTGTTACTTGATTTACATATGCCGGGCAGCAACGATTTGTTCGGCTTATTGCATATCCGCAAACTTTATCCCGATTTACCCGTCGCCGTGGTCTCCGGCACCGAAGATGCCACCATCATTTCTAAAATTGTGGGCGTGGGCGCGCTCGGCTTTATTCCTAAAACCACCAGTGCCGATAATATTGCCAAAGCCGTGGAAGTGATCCTCGACGGCGACATCTGGCTGCCCGAGTCAATCAGCGAAAAAATCGAAGACGTGGATGAGGAGTTCTCCGAACTGGCGGATAAAGTGTCGAGCCTCACACCTTCGCAGTACAAAGTGCTTTGCTATATGCGCGATGGCCTGCTTAACAAGCAAATCGGCTATAACCTCGATATCGCCGAAGCCACAGTAAAAGCTCACGTTACCGCCATCTTTAAGAAACTGGGTATCAATAACCGCACCCAGGCGGTTCTGATCGCTTCACAGCTGGAATTGGAGCCGCCGGCTACGCCGGGCAAATAGTCAGATTAGAACAAGTGCTCAAGCGGGCTGTTGTAACGTAAAGTTGCTGCTTTGGTGGCATCGGATAATAATGGATTCTCCAGTCTGATAAGTGCTCTGCCAGCGAGCAGATTACGCGCCCTGATATAGAAATGCTGAGAAGTAAGCAGCCGGGACAAGTCGCCATTAGCGGCAAGTATTGCTAACCCTTTCTCTAACCGCCGAGCCAGCTCAGGTTTGCTCTTTGTCACAAAGAAAAACATCGGGTTATCGTATTGCAGGGTAATGTGCCTGGCGATGATAAGATCGCTTGCTGCACGGGATGTCAGCTCGTTAAAAACCTCATTAGCGGCCCGGGGAAAATAGTCTGCCCGGCCGTTGATCAGGCTTTCGAAAGCTCCGCTGTAGCTGTCTGTTATCAGCTTAAAACCGTTAGACGTCAGCACGCTGTTATCCGGCCAGCCGGAGCCCTGCACGGCAGTGAGTGCTTTTAGCTCAGCAACCGCCAGTGGTTCGTCGAAGCGTTCGTCAGAGGCTCTTACCAGAATCACCCGGTAACCAAACAGCCCTGCTGTTAACGGTATCCGCACGGCAATATGCTGCTGTTCCCGCGTACTAGTGGTAACCGACCAGTTTATGTCTGTGGTACCCAGTGTTAACTGACTAAACTGTTCTTCCTGGTTTGCCACCTCCGAGTCGGGCACCAGTATCACCGGACCAAACTGGTTATCGGTTTGTGCTAACGCCAGGCTTAGCAGCGTTTTTATGTAAAAGTAAAATTCACCGGTGCCAGGGTAAAAGGTTGGAATATTGACTTCCGTAACGTCGTCGAATGCGCCTGGCTGGGCGAGGCATGAAGATGCAGTCACCAATAACCAACTGGCGAGTAAGCTGCTGATGAATAACCTTGTCCCTGGTAGTCTTTTCATTTTACCAACTAATTATTGTCGTAGGGGGCCTGTAACAGGGGTTGATGTTGTTTCTCGGCCTGCAAACACTCACCCAGTGAGCCGCTATTTTGCAGATCAAAAATCGTTCTGCCCCGCAGAATGGACCTGGCTTGCTGATACCATTGCTGGCTTTCCATTAACGCCAGAAAAGCCCCGCTTTGTATCGTGCGTTCAAACCCGCTGGTGAGCCTTTGCGCCAGCGCGGTATTGCCTTTTTTAACGTACACTAAAAACAGCAGCGGGTAGCGTAACGCGTGATCAGGCGCGATTACCAACTTCTTTGTTTGCGCAGTTTTCATTTCGCCTAACACCTCTGCAATCCCTCTGGGGTAGTAATCGGCCAAACCTTTCTCTACTGCCCGGTAGGCAGAGAAACGATCGGAAGACAGCACGGTAAAGCCGTTATTCACCAGGATATCGTAGTCATGCCATTTTGCGGATTGTACAGCCACAAGCCCTTTAAGAGCGTCGACAGTATCGATCTTTGCAAAACGCCTGTCATCCTCGCGTATCAGGTTCACCCGAAGACCAAACAATCCTGCTACCTGTGGCACTAAAACCGGTAGATAAGCCTCATTGCGTTGTAGCGAGCAGGTTGCCCAGGCAATGTCCGTGATGCTTTGATTCAGGTTGCGTAACTGACGCTCTTCTTCTACCGGGATTTTTAACCGTATCACCTCAGCCTTCCCGTAGTCCTGCTCGGTGGCCTTGATGGCCTGTTTTAGTTGT
>JAYZXK010000171.1:0-3123 GCA_036141415.1 Pseudomonadota bacterium | reverse complement strand
CCTGACGGCTTTGAATACGTGCATTATCAATGATTGAGGCACTGGCGCTCAGTTGAGCGAGAGCCCGCTGATGAAAGTCGCCGTATACGGTGACTTTTTCGATGTCTTGTTGTTCAGCAGCTAAAGCGCCGACAGATAAACTCAGTAAAGATAAAGAAAACAGAGTTTTAGGTAATTTCATACTGGATCTCTTGTGCAATGATGACCAAAAGATCCGGCTTTTAACGGCAGGTGATAAGGCTTGATTGTAACCATCCCTACGCCGGTATTATCCGGATCAGGTTTAAGGGTTCCCACGTGATGGATCTCAGCCGTTTCCGGCACCCCTTGGTGAATGCATTATGAATGCGCGATGGAGTCTACCAAGACTTAAGAGATTTGCAACTGTTTAACTGATTGTTGCAGTAAGGTATTTAACAGCAGAAATAAGAACGCCCACCGTGACGTGGTGGGCGTTACTTAATTGCTCCCGGATAAAGAGCTTTATACAGACCGGCGGTGACGACGCCAGCCTGTTATGCCGAGTCCGAGTACTGCCAGCGACAAAGCGGTTGGCGCGCTAACCTCAGACATCGTCATATCTCTAAAACGTACTTGAGTGTTGCCACACTCAATATCACAATCGTTTACCAGCACGATATGGGTAAAACTGCCAGTCAGATAATTATCCAAATCGATAGAAAAACTCTGCCAGCGATCGTTGGTATATGAAAAATCATCCAGCCCCCAATTCTGAGTACCAATCAGGTTAAACGACTGGCTGGAAACCGCGTCAGTCTGACCACCGGAAAAATCAGCGAAGAATAAACCGGCAATTTCTGGCAGTGAAGTAGGTACACCTCGGGCCTCACCACCATCACCTCTGCGCTGGAACAAGCGGAATTTAAAGTCCAACGTGTAGTTGGTCAGTGGATCGTCCAGATTGACTGAGTCAATGCCGAATGTATCTTCCAAATCTATGGCAAACCAGGAATCTGAGTAGATTCGAATCGCGCCATTGTTTTGTACAAAATAATCACTGTCGACGTTATTCTGACGACTCATACCTTCAAAGGTAGCTGTATCAAAGTCCACTTCGTAATTGATAACACCAGCGTTGGCAGAGGCTGCCATACCGCAGGCTACGATTACTGAACATAATTTTCTGGCCAACTTCATGTTTTAATCCTTAACTACTAATCAATACGTTAATACTGTACTGACTCTGAGTAACCCGGCCACCTTTATCCTCAAAGGCCCGTAGCTTTCCGTCCTTGCTTCACAACAAGTTTGGCTTTATGCATCATCAAACTTCGGAGTTAATGGTAACGCAGCAAAAAAATCAAAATAGGACACATTTTATCGAACAATAGGACAATTTTGTCTGTCCTCACTTAACACCCGGGCAAAAGTCGTTATTATGGTGGGAGAATCGCAAGGGATAAAAAACTGTTATGTCTGTTACCTATACAGGAACGTTTTGGTCAGCCGTTACACGCGCGCTACTGTCTTTACGCCGGGATAAGAACCTGACCACGGAAGACGAGTCTACGGCATTATTGGCACTTGGAGACATTGAAAGCGGTGACTACCCGGTAACAGCCCTGAATGAAAAATTAGCACTTCTGAGTAAATGTGACTCACCACACAAGATCGGTCAGTCACTGCTGGGGTACCTTGATTTTAACAAGATGGGTACTTTTCACTGTTTCTTGTCAATGGCCCGTGATATCAGCGCCGCTCTGGATGCTTTGCATACATTTGATAGTCCTCTGTTTGAAGCTTCCGAAGAGGTGCAAATCAGTAAAACCGACAAACAAGTAACCCTCACCGTAAAAGCGGGCATACTACCCAACATGGAACCCTTTGTGGTGGCATATCTACTGGCGCTTTTCCGTCACCTTGCCGGCCGCCATTTCGATTTTAGTCACGTTGAACTCATGCACAATCACCAACAGTGGCTGTTAGCATCAGTAAGTCAGGCCAACTGTAATGATCAGCGACCGGCACTGGCTGTTACCTTCAATGTCGAGTGGCTATCCTGCCCATCGTTTTTTTACAGTCCTAAACTGCAGCAAGTGCTGGTGAAAAACCTTCAGCCTGCCGGTGAAGCGGGGTTCAAACAAGATCTGGTCGATGCATTTAAACAGTTTGATACACCGGCCAGAATTCGCTCTGAAGCGGTTGGTGAACTGTTGGGTATGTCAGAGTCGGTGTTTCGACGCAAACTTAAGCAAGAAAAGCTGTCTTTCAGCGCCCTGCTAAAATCTCACATCCACGAACGCAGCATTAATGGTTTATTGAGCGGCGAGAAAGTAGATGTACTGGCCGAGTCGCTGGGCTTTTCCGATCGCCGATCCTTTGACCGCAGCTTTAAAGAGTTTACCGGTATAAGCCCTGGTCAGTTGCGTCAGGTGGGAAGCCGTCTACGCTTCCAGCGGGGTAACCAGGCCTTGATCGAAGTGACTGAGAATCTGCCTCCCCTACCCGAAACCATCAGTCATATTGTCAATCTGTCTGATGAACAGCTTACCGTTAGCCGACTGGTAAAGCTCATCGAGCCAGACCCGGTATTTCTGGCGCACATCATTGGTAAAGCAAGCAAAGCGCTGTACGGTTCGGTGCCGCAGTCCCTTGAGCAGGCTATCGGCCGCAATCTCGGCGTCAACAACGTAAGAAACCTGGCGGTGTTGTTTGCCGCCCAGCAATACCTCACAGTTCAAAGTGTTCACCCGAATATCGAGCGACTGATTGACGCTATGCTGTTAAGCAATGCCTTATTCGAAACCTTATTTGCCGGCGAATACAGCAACGAGGATAAGGCCCTGGTTGCCCAGCTCATACTGTTTGGTCCCCTGGCACTTTTATTAATCTTCCATACCGAGCACCTGGATGCCTCTTTGTTTTTTGAGCAGTGGCAAAGTGCGGCCAGTTTTGATGAGTTTCAGTCTGCCCTGGCTGCAGAACATAACCTCTGCCTGTATGGCGCCTCGTCGCTGCTGCTGGTCAGATGGGGCTTTACCAGTAAGGTAAATCAAACCTTGTGGCGGTTGTGTCAGGAGCCGGATGCAAAAGTGAATCAACGGATCCGTTGTTGTCATGAGCTTGCGTTTAACAGTTTGTGTTTTAATCAGGCGCAAATTC
>JAYZXK010000170.1:0-6043 GCA_036141415.1 Pseudomonadota bacterium | reverse complement strand
ACTGTCGCGGCCAGCACGATAAGGGTTGTTTGGTTCAGTTCCTGACGCGATGGCCATACTACTTTGCGTACTTCCATGCGTGAATCTTTAGCAAATGTCAGAAATGCGCTGCCTTTGGCAGTGGTTGCAGCAATAAAGCCTGCAATCGCCACACCGGCTACGGCGCCAATGGCGCGATATAATACTGACAACTCACCATACACATAGTTAGCTGTAATCACACCTGCCAGTAAGGCAAACACGATCAGCCACTTTAGTAAGTCCATTGGATTGGATGCATTTTCCGTTTTTTCGCTCATTTCACGACCCTAGCAATACGGCATATTTCAGTTGCCCGCAGTGAAAAAATCACACGCGCAACCAGATTAATCTGGCAGGGGTGGAAGGATTTCCTCAGATACGTCCTGTATCTGACCGCAAGCGGCGCAAGAGCGGTACAAATCGTTCCCGACGATTTGTCAAACCCCGATGGCGGTTATCACCCTCCACCGTTTTGCTCTCCGACTGCACTTTTGGAATCAATCCATCCCGCACATTACAACTTTAAAATTTGGCAGGGGTGGAGGGACTCGAACCCCCAACCATCGGTTTTGGAGACCGCTGTTCTACCAATTCGAACTACACCCCTATACTCTTCTTATTCGAAGAATAACAATCACCTTAATGACTGATTTTACTTACACTCACCTTGTGAAGTTATGACGTCTTTTAGAGAAAAAGTGCGGCTTCGCAAGGGAGGGACGCGTATTATACTCAACACACTCGCAGATACAAGCGCTTTGTTTGCCCTCACTGGCATCCGCTCAGGCAGTAAAAATATGGTGCTGCGTGGCTGTGAAATAATCACGGAAGACCCGATTGAGCGAAGTATTCTGGCTGGCGCCTTTAATCCCGGTGTAAGGATAAATTGCCGTGATGGCCTGAGAAATATGCGCAACCGACATGCTCGCCTCGCGATGCACTTTCCTGACCAGCGGTTCAGTAAACTCCACTTTTGCACTAACAACTTGTAAGCACTCTGTGGCCAGAGTTTCCACCATTTTATTGGCATGGGTAAGAGTGTCCTGCAGTGCTTGCAAGTGGCTGGGCGATACAGAATCACTACTCAGTGCCAGAAAATGCTCTGCCATGCCGATATAATTTACCCACAGGGTGAGATCGGCAAATACGCTAAAGTTCAGTTGATAAATAGCCTGGGGCAAAAAGACTGTTTCATAATGGAAAGCTTGTTGCTCTGTTACGTCTACGTCCTGCACCGTAAAGCTATGGGTAGCGGTTGCCACCAGCCCCATGGTTTGCCAGTCATCTGTCACCTCCACCTGTTCTGCCGGCACCACAAAGGAAGAAAATTGCGCCTGCCCCTGGTGATCATCGAGCACCTTACCATCATCCAGCAAGCGGGCATTTAGCGTAAAGTGGGTTAAGTAGGGAGCTCCCGTGGCATAACGCTACTGCCCATTCAGACGATAGCCTGATGCCGTTTTACAGGCATCACCAAATAATCCGCCGCTGCCGCCAAGTATAACGCGATTACCTATAAACAGCTCAGCGGCAAACTCCGGCTTTAAATTACCAATAAAGTAATTAGCCCCTCCGCACAAAGTGACTGTCCAGCCCAGACTGCCGTCTGTTCTGGCTAAGGATTGCAAGGTTCTGAGGCCGTCGAGCAGTTCTACCTCAAGCCCGCCGAAGTCCCGTGGCACCCATAAATTCCACAAGTTGTGCCGTGCTATCCAGCTAAGTGTGGAGGCAGACAACTGGCGGTTCTCTTCGATTTCAGGTGGGGCTGATAAAGGCATAGAAGTGTAATTGTTACGGCGATTCATTTGCCGCCAGTATAAAGGCTCAGAGGAAAATCATGAAACCTCCTTGCGCCGTAATCCTTAAACATTAAAATGACCGTCATACTTTTTAGCGCGTGAGCAGGCTTGGGATTGCATGAGGTTGACTCATTACAGAACTAATTTACCGTTCTGTATATCCCGAAAAACTGAACTTACCTTGCACGTAGATATCATACAAGTCATACTGCAAAGCTTACGCTTTCATCATTCAGGAACGAGTAAAGTAAAAGGACGTTTATGCTTCGAAACAGCAAATTGATAGCTGCTATTTTCATTTCAGGCACCCTTACAGGTTGTAACAGTGACTCCGATACGACTCTGGAAGAGCTGAATAAACATCGGCAAATTTGGGAAAGCCACAACATCTCAGACTACGAAATGCAATTTACCCATACCTGTAATTGCCTGGATGAAGTAACGGCACCTCGCATAGCGCTGGTTGAAAATAATGAGGTGGTTTCGCAGGTTGCAACCCGTTTTGGGCCATCCATATCCATTGGCACTGAAGGTTATGGTGTGGATAGCAATAACAATAAAGCGCTAAGGCCAGAGCTGGTAACTGTCTGGACAGTAGATGAATTATTCGACCTGGTCGCGCTAGAAGAAAGTCGCGCTGATTTCCTGGAAGTCGAGTACACCGAGGGGCTCGGTTACCCCACCCTCATAAGGGTCGACCGTAATGAACAAATTGCCGATGACGAATATACGATCACAGTAGACGTTGTCATCCCGGCAGATCAGTTAAGCTGTGCTGCTTGGGTAGTAGACAACTCGCTGAAGCTAACCATTGTCGATGAAGACTCATACGACCCAATTGGCTGTGGTACAACGGTAACCGTATCAGATGAAGCAGGCTTCACTGAGACGTTTGTTAATGACGCCCCTTCATGTGAAGACGATGAAAAAATTGCCATGCTCGGCGACCGCAACGGCTTTTATCAACTGACCATTGAAAAAGCCGGTTACGACACGTTAGTTATCGAAGACTTTGGCATCGGCAGAGGCATGTGTGGCACCAGAACACGGGATCAATATTTTCCATTGAGCCCACAATAGGGCTTTATAACTCTAAGCCCAATAGTTTTATCCCCGTTCAAAACGGGGGATCTCCTTGCCTGTTTATCTAGGGGTAAAACAACCGCTACGAAAGGGCCAATACATCCCCCACGTCATCCCCGAATTTGCGCAGCAAATATCGGGGACCCCCTTGCCTGTTACCGTAGTGTCTAATCGAACTTTGCAGAAAGGTAGTTTTGGGTTAGCCAGGTTGTTCAGGAGATCCCGGATAAGTGCTTCGCACTTTCCGGGACGACGTTGTTGATTACAAATACTCGTCATACATGCACTAAAAACAACCGTAGCCCCGAATATCAAAATACCCACCATCCCTGCACTGCAAGAAAACCGTCATCCCGTAGATCAAAATATCTGTCATCCCCGCAGGCTTTTGGGCGGGGATCTCCTTACCTGCTATCGTAGAGTTTAAATGACCTTTGCAGAAAGGTAGTTGTGGGTGGGCCAGCCTGTTAAGGAGATCCCGGATAAGTGCTGTGCACTTTCCGGGACGACGGTGTCGATTTTACGGGACGGGAGGTTTCCTGGGTCTCATTCGATTATACAACCTTTTCAGGGGGTCCCGGATATTCGCTGCGCGAATTCCGGGACAGGGGATTTCTAAGGTCTGAATAAGCACGCCAGCGTGCTTATTCAAGACCGAGAAATCCACCTGTCTGGTGAGCCCATAACTTGGCGTAGATGCCACCTTTTTCCAGTAGTTCCTGGTGGGTACCCTGTTCTACTATTTCGCCATTGTCCAACACCAGTAAGCGGTCCATTTGTGCAATGGTCGATAAACGGTGGGCGATGGCCAGTACGGTTTTATTTTCCATTACTTTGTTCAGGCATTCCTGAATGGCCGACTCTACTTCTGAGTCCAACGCTGAGGTAGCTTCATCGAGGATGAGTACCGGCGCATCTTTAAGCAAAACCCGGGCGATAGCGATACGCTGGCGTTGGCCGCCGGAGAGTTTTACGCCACGCTCGCCAACCTGGGCATCAAACCCTGTGCGACCATCTTTATCGGAGAGCTGCTGGATAAACTCAAAGGCTTCGGCTTGTTCTGCGGCTTTAATCATCGCGGCGTCATCGGCATCGTTTCGGCCATAGATAATGTTATCTCGCACTGAGCGGTGCATAAGCGAGGTATCCTGAGTCACCATGCTGATTTGCGCCCGTAAGGACTCCTGATCAACCCGGCTGATATCCTGGCCATCGATTAAAATCTTGCCGCTTGTAGTGTCGTAAAACCGTAGTAACAGGTTAACCAAAGTTGACTTACCCGCGCCAGAACGCCCGACCAGGCCAACTTTTTCGCCCGGTTTAATATTTAAGTCGAGGTTTTTAAATACCGGTACCGGCTGAGCGTTGGCGCCGGGATAGCTGAAGCTCATATTCTTAAAGTGAATTTGCCCGCCATTCACGTTTAGCTCCGGGGCTTTATCTACATTTTTCACGGCAATGGGCTGGGCCAGCGTGTTGATACCATCCTGAACGGTACCCAGGTTTTCAAACAATGACGCCACTTCCCACATTACCCAGTGCGACATGCCGTTTAAGCGCAAACACAAACTTACTGCCAGCGCGATTTCCCCGGGCGTAACGAGTTGTTGTAACCATAAATATACTGATAAAGCGCCCACACTGAAGATCAGCAATGCATTACTCAATTCCACACAGAACTCAAGAATGGTCACCAGGCGCATTTGCGGGTATACGGTATGCAGGAATTTATCCATGCTTTCCTGGGCATAGCTGGCTTCGCGTTTGCTGTGGGAGAACAGCTTCACCGTAGAAATGTTAGTGTAACTGTCTACAATTCTGCCGGTCATTAGCGAGCGGGCATCAGCCTGATGCTGAGACACCTGCTTTAACTTAGGCACCAGTACCCGCAAAATGCAGATGTAAACGCCCAGCCACACAAGCAGCGGTAACGCCAGACGCCAGTCAGCGGTAAAAATCAGCACCACCATAGAGATGAAATAAACGCCGATATACACCATCAAATCGAGCAGTTTCATTACCGTTTCGCGCACTGACAGTGCGGTTTGCATGACCTTGGTAGCTACCCGGCCGGCAAATTCGTTGTGGAAAAAAGACAAACTCTGGCCAAGCAGATACCGGTGGGCCTGCCAGCGGATCCGCATGGGATAGTTACCCAACAATGACTGGCGGGAAAACAGTGAGCGCAACAAAATAAAGCCGGGGATGAGCACCACTACCACAATGCCCATCAGGATAAGCGTGCTGCTTTCCTGCTCAACAAAGGTGGCGCGATCTCTTTCGGCAAACCAGTCCACCAGCTTGCCCATAAACCCAAATAATGTCACTTCGAGTATCGCTACAATTGCGCTGAGCAGTGAAACCGTGAGCAATACCGCCCACATTCCCTTGGTATAATGCTTACAAAAGGCCACCATTGTGCTTGGTGGCTGCGTGGGAGGTTCGGCTGGAAACGGGTTGGTTAATCGCTCAAAAAAAGAAAACATCAGGCCTTTTGCTTATTGTCAGGTGTCGCTGAACCCCAGTTTGCTGAGGATAGCTTCGACATTGTCATGGTGTTTGGCTTGCCATTCATCCAGAGTCATACTGCTGTCTTTGTCGGCGCGTTTTTTCGCTATATCAAAGGCTTCAGCAGCAGAGGCTTGTGGGACGACGGCAATACCCTCTTCGTCGGCGACAATGATATCACCGGGATGCACTGTCACACCACCACAGTTAACCGGTTGGTTGAGTGGGTCGACGCATTTCTTGGCACCGGGTTTAGGGACTACGCCCCGGGCAAACACCGGAAAGCTCATCTCCCTAACTTCGGCTAAATCCCTGATCACACCATCTACCACAAAACCAGCTATGCCCCGACCTTGGGCAATCGCACACACGTTACCACCAGATACCGCAAATTGATCGTCAGCTTCCACCACAATAATGTCGCCCGGGTTAGCCCGGTAAATAGCCGCGTGTAACATCAGGTGATCGCCCGGCTGGCATTTTACGGTAAACGCAGGGCCCGAAATTTTAGGTACCGGTTGCCACAGTGAATGGATGGCATAATCCATAAATTGCTCGCGAGGCAGTGCATCAGCATATTCGCATGTTGAGACTGATGAAAAATCGATGGTCATTACGTTCTCCCTGATAAC
>JAYZXK010000169.1:0-7243 GCA_036141415.1 Pseudomonadota bacterium | reverse complement strand
CCGGATTTTATGCATTTTATAAAAGGACGACGGCCTGTTATAAATACAGAGCGTTTTTTGGCAGGCATAAAAAAACGATGACCGAAGTCATCGTTTTCTCTGAATTTTGAGTTTCCTTCTCAGCGATCCCTTGCGACTAAAATCTTCCCGATTAAAATCCGTATACGCCCCTTTCCTTCTTTTCTCACATCATCCTGCGTGAGCTGTTCTCCCTGAACAGGTCCCTTTCCATTATTCCTGTATAAGCTGTACATCCTGCTACAGCATTCTCCATCCTGGAGTTGTCCTTTTCGGCCTTCCTGACCGGTCCTTTATCTTTAAACAGAGTTCCTTACCCTGTCTTACTCATCCTGAGCAATCCCAAGTTCATCCGTGTGTCTTCCTGACTCGTCGTGTTTCCTTGTGACACATCCATAGTACGCTTATGACTGAGGAACGCTAATCCACTCTGGGATATTTTTGCGTTAACGTTACCGTTCAAAACTGACAAAAATAAATTTATTCCATATTTTTCATAATGTTAAAAATTAAGCGACGTTTTTAGCACAGCCAAGGATCTACAATATCTCACAGCTTTGTAAGATATTTCGTACATTGATAGAGGGGAATTGTCTTATCCTTTTGGCTAAGTTCCAGGCATCGATTAACTGAGTGCACAGAGAAACAGTTGTAGAGCTTTATAATGAGGGAATAAAAGATTGCTTATTCTGGCTCCAATTCGGTATAAGTATAGTCAAGTGTTGCGTTAGCGCCAGAACTGGCCGCTATTAACAACAAGCATTTGTGAAAACGGACTTTATTAATGACTTCATTCAATCCCATCAACAAAACAACATTAATGCACGCTGCCCTGGCCGCCCTCAGTGCAGGCTTGATACTCTGGACAGTGAGACAAGAAGTAAATCTGTTGCTGATGCTTGGTGTTTTTAACCTGGTTTGGATAGTGAAGTGGTGTAAATCCATGCCAGACAGCACGGTAAAGGACCCGGTAAAGTATGTAACGTTTAACAATGGTCATATTCAGTTTGACTCAACCTCAATTCCGGTCCACAAAGTTACAAGGGTGGCATTAGAAACCACGAACGAGCATTGCTATTTTTCCCTCCCCTATAATCCAACAAAACCAGGAAATCCCCCGGGCTTTGTTTTTCCCGCTCACAAAGCAGCGGAGTTTAAGCGCTATCTTCAGACAGAGCTTGGTGATATTCATTTTATCCATTAAACAGTTTGTCCATTGGAGAGCTGCACAAGCAACAGGTAATAGATAAAAAATAACTGCCCTTTACGCTGCGCACAGGAAGTTGCCAATTGCATGCTAACTGGCAAGCAAGTTACCAGTCACCCTGTTTTCACCCGTTCAGCAAAAAACAACAAAACAGATAAATTTCATAGACTTAAAATAATTTAATCGGTAAATTTTAGTTTGGCACCCGTTTTGCAATTTCAGGAAATGCTAAAGCAGTAGCCATTACAATAAAGTTGTTGTTAACCATTTATACCAGCAACAACACACTAATAACTGTTCGATTTCGCAGTAAGGTAAAAACATGACACGTACACAAAAAATAACCAGCGGCCTTCTACTCACACTTGCTACCACAGCACCGGCCTTTGCACATACTGGTCACGAAACGGTTCAGAATGCCTTTTTGGCTGGTTTGTCACACCCCATGATGGGAATTGATCACCTTATTGCCATGGTAGCGATGGGCTACTGGGCGTCAGGTTTTGCAGGTAAACAATACAAAGCCATGCTTGCCGCATTTTTTGCATTATTGATTGGTGGTTTCTCATTAGGCTTAGCAGGTTTCAGCTTTTCGTTTATGGAAACGGGCATCGTCCTGACATCTGTAATCACCGGCTTACTTATTGCCACACGTAAAAACGTAACTCAGGGCCTGGCGGTTAGCCTGGCTGCCTGTTTTGCAATGTTTCACGGTTTTGCCCATGGTCTCGAGACCGCCGGCTCCGTCCCTTATCTGTTTGCTTCAGGTTTCCTCGTTACCAGCGCCACACTGGTAGCGGCGGGCTTTGCTGTGTCGAAACTGGTCTCGCGCAGCATCCCTTCTGCAAACAGAGTCATTGGGCTGGTAATTGCAATGATGGGAGTATCGTTGTTTTCAATTTAGGTGACCCACACCAACTATTGAATGCCATGGGCGGGAGCCGATCTTAGGGTCGGCTCTTTTTTGTGTTTAGTCTATCCGTCAACTCACACCGTCTTACACTGTAAAACTAAGCTTCCGAACTAACCTGCAACCAAGCAGCTTGCGAAAAATGTTGAGCAAAACAACTTCGCGATGTAGGGTGATATTTTTAGTTAGTACGCATGGAGTGCAGGCAACTTCGCTAGTCATCACGTGCCTGATAAAGTTCAATTTGGCAGTTAAGGAATAAACTAAGATGAGTGTTTATTTTTCAAAAGTCGATTGGTGGCTTATAGCCATTATAGCGGGCTCGGTTATTTTGACCGTAGTACTTGGCATATCCATGTATAACCAAACAAAAACAGGCAGCGTCATTTGTTTTGTAACAGCATTGTTTACCGCCGGTGTGTTTCTGTTGCTGGCAGTGCCATGTAAATACACGTTAACGGAAGATCGCGTACTGATTCAAAGTGGTATCCTCAAACAGGAAGCACTGTATTCTCAAATAACCGGAGTTAAGAAAAGCAATAATCCGCTAAGTGCCCCTGCTTTATCACTTCAACGGGTGGAAATCACAATGAAAAACGGGTTTAAACTTGTTTCGCCCAAAAACAGAGAACAGTTTATACAAGAGCTAACATCCAGATTGAAAGCCGCTTCATAAGCAGCTTTTTTTAAGGTGCTTTGTGACTCCTGCTGGCCAGCATTTTAACCATTTAAAACCGCTGGCAAGGGGCAAGGCTAAATCAGCCGAAGCAGTTACTTTTGCAAAAAACCAATAACTGAACAAGTAACCTTAACCTGTCGACTAGCAAATCCGTGGCAATTGCTCACCCACCAGCATATCCAGAATACGCTCTCCGCCAAAGTGAGTTTTCACCAGCACCCGGTTATAGTTCGATTCAATGACTTCACCAATAATAGCTGAATCTTTCCCGGCAGGATGATTGCGCATCGCCTCTAGCACCGCCTCAGCTTTATCGGCCGGAACCGCGGCAACGAGTTTACCTTCATTAGCAAAGTACAGTGCATCGAGCCCCAGGATCTCGCAGACACCACGCACGGTATCTCTTACCGGGATCTGTTCTTCCTGCAAACGAATACTGACGGCGGATGACTCAGCGAACTCACATAAAACCGTGGCGACACCGCCCCGGGAGGCATCACGAATGGCGTGAACGTCCGGACACACTTTCAACATGGTTTGGACTAACTCATTTAACGCCTGGCAGTCGGTTTCCAGCGTCACATCGAGCGCCAGATCACCGCGGGCATTAAGTATTGCCGCGCCATGATCGCCTATCAGGCCATTAACAATAATTTTGTCGCCGACCCGGCAGTTAGACGCTGAAATATCGACGCCTTCAGGGATCACCCCAATGCCACTGGTATTGATAAAAATTTTATCGCCTTTGCCTTTAGGTACCACTTTGGTGTCGCCGGTGACGATAGTCACTCCGGCCTTATCAGCGGCGGCTTTCATTGAGGCAACCACGCGTCGCAGTAGCTCAACATCGAGCCCTTCTTCTAAAATCATCCCGCAGGACAAATACTTTGGGATCGCGCCAGATACAGCGATATCATTTACCGTCCCGTTCACCGCCAGCGAGCCAATATCGCCGCCCGGAAACTCTACAGGGTCTACCACATATGAATCGGTGGTAAACGCCAGTTGTGCGCCACTTTGCATTAGTTCAGCCAGTTCAAAACGAGCCTGATCTTCCAGTTGCTCAAGGTCGGGGTTAGCGAAGGTCCCCACAAAAACATCTTCAATCAGATCGCGCATGGCCTTGCCGCCTGCGCCATGAGCCATGGTGATGGTTTTGGCCCGCAGGGTCCGTTTAGGTTTATTCATACTGCTTACTCGGTTAGTTAAACGGCTTGTTTTACGTCGATTTTGCCGTAGCTGTAGTAGGCGGAACAGGCGCCCTCGGTCGATACCATTAACGCGCCGATGGGCGTTTCGGGGTTGCACTGCTCGCCAAACAATTTGCACTCCCAGGGTTTAAGCACGCCCTTAAGCACTTCGCCACACTGGCAGGCTTTAGGGTCGGCCACATGGGCAGGCTCTACGGCAAATAAGCGTTCAGCATCAAATCGGGCGTATTTTTCACGAATACGCACGCCGGAATGGTCAATAGAGCCCAGGCCCCGCCACTCAAAGAATTCGCGAAGCTCGAACACTTCACCAACGGCTTGCAGGGCGTTATTGTTACCCTGCTCTGGCACAATTCGTTTGTACTGATTTTCCACCAGCGCCTTGCCATCACGGATTTGCTCTACCACCATCAGCATGGACTGCAGAATATCCAACGGCTCAAAACCGGCTATCACCAGCGGGCGTTTATAATGATTGGCAATAAAATCATAAGGCGCCTTACCAATTACCATCGACACATGACCAGGCCCTAAAAAGCCATCTATAACCATATCCGGAGAGTCCAGAATAGCCTTGATGGTAGGAATGATGGTGATGTGGTTGCAGAACAGCGAGAAATTCGTAATGCCTTCTCTATCTGCCTGTAGTAGCGTTAACGCCGTGCTCGGCATGGTGGTTTCAAAACCCAGTCCGAAAAACACCACGTTTTTATGCGGATTTTTTCGGGCAATATCCAGTGCATCCATAGGGGAATAAACCATACGTACATCACAGCCATCAGAATTGGCCTGCTGCAGGCTTTTCTTCGAGCCTGGCACACGCATGGCATCCCCAAAGGTGGTAAATATCACATCAGGCTGTTCAGCAATGGCAACGCAATCGTCTACTCTTCCCATCGGCAATACACAAACCGGGCAGCCTGGACCGTGCACCATTTCAATCTTATCGGGTAATAACTCTTCCAGTCCGTAGCGAAAGATTGAGTGCGTATGGCCTCCGCATACTTCCATTATTTGTAACGGACGTTGGGCGGTCGTGGGAATTTCCTCTACCACGTTATGGATGCGCTCAAGCACTCGCCGGGCCATTTGGGGATCGCGAAACTCATCTACAAACTTCATTATTTCTTCTCCTGAGACAACCGGCTGTCAGCCAGCAGGCTGTGCACCAGATCCCATAAAATGTGATAACAGGCCAGGTGGCACTCCTGAATGCGGTGAATACTGTCGCTGGGTACGGTAATACAAACATCGGTGAGCTGTTGCCGTTGCAGCTCACCACCGGTTCGGCCGGTAAAAGCAATCACGCTCAAATCCATGGCCCGGGCTTTTTTACAGGCTTCAATTAAGTTGGCTGAGTTGCCACTGGTGGAGAACACCACCAGCGTATCACCACAATTGGCCAGCGCGGATAACTGCCGGGTGATGACATGTTCGGTACCCACATCATTACTCACTGCCGTCATCATCGCGGTATCCTGAGATAAGTTGATAGCTGGCAGCGCTTTGCGACCGGTAGTAACCGGGTGCATAAACTCTACAGCCAGATGCGCGGCATCACAGGAAGAACCGCCATTGCCTGCGGTTAACAATTTTCCCTGTTGTGCATAACTGTCCGCAATGCGTTTTGCAGCAGCCAGCAAGGTCTTGCTGTGGCGCTCAAAAAAAGCCTGCTTCACGGCGATACTGTCACGCGCTTTAGCCTGAACAGAGGCAACCAGGGCACTATCTAACTCGTCGTTATCATTAGGGTTAACAGCCGGAGCCTGGCCGGTAAAGGGGTACAATGCCGACAGAACTGACTGGTTATCGGTAGGCTCGCTCATCACCGTTA
Organism: Pseudomonadota bacterium; assembly: GCA_036141415.1. Lineage (GTDB taxonomy): Bacteria > Pseudomonadota > Gammaproteobacteria > Enterobacterales > Alteromonadaceae > Alteromonas. The sequence continues at coordinate 1,384 of JAYZXK010000169.1, read as the reverse complement.
TCCCTGCGCACCCTGCTGCATGGCGTCGAGTTCTTCCTGTAACTCACCAATCTCAGCAAGAATCTCCAGCGTTCGCCGGGCCTCTTCCTCATCGATGATGCTCATGGCAAAGCCCACGTGCACCAGTGCCCAGCTACCCACTAAAGATTGCAGGTTACCATCAGCAGGCACCACACAACTCAAATTAGCTTCGCGTTTAACACCGGAAACCTGAACAATGCCGGTTTGCATGGCCTCATCGCTGATCGCGACAATCTGGCCGGGGATCCCTAAACACATACTGATATTCCCCTTAATGCTGTTTACTGGTTTCTGAGTCGCCGGATTTCTCAAGCTCATAGCGTTCCAGCTTGGAGCGCAATCCTACCCGTGACAAACCCAGTTCCAGTGACGCGCTGCTTTTATTCCAGCGATGGCGAATCAACGTTTCGCGCAGAATGCGTTTTTCCAGCAGCTCGACCTTTTCTTTTAGCGTGCCTTCAAGGCCAGCAAACATATCAATGTCTTCATCCTCTCCGCCAGGCGCCGCTCTTAAGACCCGCGGATTGAGCAGGTCTGCAGTTAGCCATTCGCCTTCACACATTACCAGCATGCGGCGCACCTCATTCTGTAATTCACGCACGTTACCAGGCCAACTGTAGCGTTTCATACAAGCGATGGCTTCTTCACTAAAACCTTTTACCGGCTTGTCGAACTGATGCATGGCGGTTTGTAAAAAGCTGTTCGCCAGCACCGGAATATCTATCGTACGGCGAGACAATGCCGGCAGCTCCAGGGTGACTTCGGCTAAACGAAAATACAGATCCTGCCGGAAGCGGCCAGCGCGAACTTCCTCTTCAAGGTCCCGGTTTGTGGAAGCCACTACCCGCACATTAACTTTGCGGCGCTGTTGCTCGCCCAGGCGGCGAATTTCTCGCTCCTGCAGAACCCGCAACAACTTAACCTGAAATGCCGGGCTGATCTCACCAATCTCATCCAGAAAAATAGTGCCGCCGTCGGCTTGTTCGAACAGGCCCACATGGTCGGTGATCGCGCCGGTAAACGAGCCTTTTTTATGGCCAAACAATTCAGATGCCAGCAGTTCATCAGGCATGGCACCGCAGTTTTCTACCACAAACGGGCGGTCTGAACGCAAGCTGTTGTAATGCAGCGCCCGGGCAAAAAGCTCCTTACCCGCACCGGATGGACCAGTGATCAGCACCGAGACATCATAAGGCGCAATTTTGCTTACCTGGTCACAGACTTTATTCAGCGGGCTTTGCGCATGGCGTTTTATCTCTTCAAGCTGAAAGCTATTACGCAGATGGGCTTTTTTCTCACTAACCTGCTGCTCGGCCTGCTCTTCGGTAAGACGCATCTCCATATTCAGCAGTGCATTCTCACT
>JAYZXK010000168.1:0-5532 GCA_036141415.1 Pseudomonadota bacterium | reverse complement strand
CCGCTTTGATCAGAGCCTGTTGCTCTGCGGGTAGAGCAATACTGGTGCGATCGCCATAGTTAAAGCCTTCCAGCTTAACTGGCATTTCTTCCCCCTCAATACGGGGCGATATTCCCACCGCCATTACTATCACATCGGCGTTGGCCGCTTTTGCAAGCGCTTGCTCCTGCAGCGCCTGGCTCTCATTCACCCAGCGCAATTGCCAATCTGCCCGCAGGCCACCAGCGGTGTTACTCACCGGAGTGGATACCACCCTATGACTGACCTTAAAGTCGTAGCTTTGCTCTGCAATAAGCTCCACCGAGCCGGTTACCACTTCACCATTAATTGTCACTTCACCCGGCCCATCGAATCGGTAGCTGCCCGACTCCTTTGGCACCAGCTGGCCACTCGCCACCATAGCAAAGTCATCCAGCCACTTACCGCTTACCGGCGAACGCAGGTTACGCATTTGCAATTTATTCAGTATTTCAGAAGCTATTGCGCTTCCCGTTTGCTTAGCTGGCACCCTTAATGAAGAGAAATCGGTGATAGCTTCACGCGCGACCGCATAGTATTCCACCTTCACGCCGGGACTTAATTCGCCGGATTCGTCGCGGTGGAACAACACTGATTCATCGAGGATTTGCCAGTGGCCGTAAATGTCGTCAATCAGGGCACTGCCGGGAGCATAAGGCACTGCTGCATTGCCCGTGTAGTTTTTGATGCCCTGAAGCACGGTAACCGGATTAACCGGCAGACCATTGTAGTTACCCAGCAGTACATCCCGATTATCCGCGTTGGGCCCAATCACTGCCACTTTAACGCCCGGCTGAAGAGGCAACACGCCGTTGTTTTTCAGTAATACCAGGGAGCGTTCCGATGCTTTTTGCGTAAGGGCCAGATGCTCTTCTGTTCCCACTACCTCCAGCGGAATATCAGAAAAAGGAACGCTACTATCCGGGTCGAACATGCCCAGTTTAAAGCGGGTCATCATCAGGCGGCCTACAGCTTGATCTATCAACGACTCCTCAATGAAGCCCTTTTGTACGGCAAAAGTAAGGTTGGCATAACTGCTCAGGCGTCCGGTACCGCAATTCAGATCAGTCCCACTCTTAACTGCCCAGGCTGCGGCAGCAGCGGGCGAGCGCGTTACATTGTGGTCTTTAGGATCGTAAAAATCGGCGATTGCGCCACAGTCAGACATTACATGACCATCAAACTGGTAACTGCCGCGCAAAATATCTTTGAGTAAGCGGTCTGAGCCACAGGCCGGGGCACCGTTGACCCGGTTATAGGCACACATAACTGCCTCAACATCGGCATCCACTACCGCCTTCTCAAAAGCCGGTAAGTAGGTTTCGAACAGGTCTTTATCCGATACCACATAATCATCGGAATGGCGTGAGACTTCCGGCCCGTTGTGTACTGCAAAGTGCTTGGCGGTGGCAGCGGTTTTTAGGTAGGTGTCATCATCACCCTGTAAACCATTGATGAACGCAACGCCCAGTTCTCCGGTCAGGTAAGGATCTTCACCATAGGTTTCCTGACCCCGCCCCCAGCGCGGATCACGGAAAATATTAATATTTGGCGACCAGTAAGTTAATCCGGTATAGCGATAACTCAATCCACGTTCTTTGAAGGCATGGTGCTTAGCGCGGCCTTCATCAGAAATGACTGTGGCAATCTCATTTAACAACTCCCGGTCCCACATTGCAGCCATGCCAATGGCCTGGGGAAATACCGTTGCCTCACCCGCTCTGGCTACACCATGCAGGGCTTCATTCCAATAGTCATAGGCCGGTACATCGAGTCGCTCAATCGCCGGTGCATCGTTGTACATTTGGGCCACTTTTTCTGCCAGTGACATTCTGCCCACCAAATCATCGACCCTTTGATTCATTGGTAACGACATATCCTTATACGGAAGGACCTGTTCAGTTTGTGAGTCATCACTCTCGCTATTACTCAATGTATTATTGCTTTCGTTACAAGCAGTGAGGGTAAGCGCCAGCGTCAGCCAGGTTGCCAGCCGACATTTAGCCAGCAGGTCGAATTTGCTTTTTTTGTGGATGGGTAGTTTCATCAGATGCCTCAACAATTGAATTAAAGGCACCATACCTGAAGGTGTATCAGGCACAATCGAAGGACGGCAAAACGTAAATAAAAAGTTAAAAAACGCTAGACTTCAGTTTGAGTTGTACTTCATCCAATTTGCTTCTTACTGGCACACATCAGACGTTTTAGCAGTGATAATTAAAACGCCGGTTGAATGGACTTTTATCACCACTTAACTCGATTAAGTATCGGTTTTAAGCCCGGTTTACGTTACACTATGCTCAATTTTGCAACTGGTAAGACGACTGTAGTGAAAACCTTATTACATAGCCTCAACGGCGCGCTGTCGGCGCTACTTTACGGGCTCAATACGCTGTTCTGGGTGCCTTTGGTATTAACCCTGGCCATATTAAAGCTTGTTGTTCCGCTTAAACCCTGGCGGACTTTTATGACCTATCTGCTGGATGCCTGCGCGGTAGGCTGGATAAGCGTTAATAACTTTAATCAGCGACTATTCAGTCGCACAACACTGGAGGTCTCAGGGCTGGAAGGGCTGGCCCGGAATGACTGGTACCTGGTAATTGCCAATCATCAGTCCTGGGTTGATATTTTATTACTTCAACGAGTATTTAACCGCGAAATCCCGTTTTTAAAGTTTTTCCTTAAACAGCAACTGATCTGGGTACCTTTTTTAGGTCTTGCCTGGTGGGCGCTGGACTTTCCTTTTATGCGTCGCTACAGCAAATCGTTTCTGGCCAAAAACCCGCACTTGAAAGGCAAAGACATGGAAACCACTAAACAGGCTTGCGAGAAATTTAAGTACAAACCCGCCAGTATTATGAATTTTGTGGAAGGCACACGCTTTACTAAAGATAAACATGCCCGTCAGGCATCGCCTTTTAAGCACCTGTTAAAGCCCAAGGCCGGAGGCATTGCTTTTGTTCTTAACGCCATGGGCGGTCAGCTTCATCATTTAATTGATGTCACCATTTTTTATCCCGCCGGTACGCCATCCTTCTGGGACTTTATCAATGGTTCAGTCAGTAAAATAAAATTGCATGTAGACGTAAAACCGCTGAAAGACCTGTTTCCGGAAGAGATAAAGGTAATGGACTATTTTGAAAACCCCGAGCAACGGGCTCGTTTTCAGCAATGGCTTAATCAACAGTGGCAGGCAAAAGACCAACGCCTTGAAAACTGGAAAACGGTGTAAGCAATGCTTAGAGTAGTTCTGGCCCCGCTGATATTTGCAATCCATTTGCCGTTACAACTGGCTAACCTTGCCCTGTGGGGCGGGCTGGTTATTGTGTTTGGCTTGCTGCGCTTCTTACTGCCCATTAGCGCAGTGCAGCGAGCGCTGGCGCCACTGATGAATTTCTTTATGCTGTGTTTTGGTAAATGCAGTTTAGCGCTGATCCGGCTGTTTAATCCGGTTATCCTGGATTACCGGGTGCGGGGTGAGCTAAGTAAACAAAACTGGTACCTGATTGTTGCCAATCACCTGAGCTATCTGGATATTATTCTGCTCATCGAGTTTTCCGCTTTTCGGATCCCGGCACCCAAGTTCTTCCTGAAGCAAGAGCTTATCTGGCTACCCTTTGTAGGTCTGGCAGCCTGGGCGCTGGAAATGCCGTTTATGAAACGCTATTCCGCAGCCTATCTGAAAAAATATCCGCACAAACGGGGCGCCGATATCGAAACCACCAAACGCTATTGCCAGAAGTTTCGCCATAAACCCACTACCGTGATCAACTTTGTGGAAGGGACACGATTTACCCCGGCCAAGCATGCCAGTAAACAAAGCCCCTACCAACACTTGTTGCCGCCAAAGGCCGGCGGTATCGCCTTTACCCTGGCAACCATGGGCGAATTGTTCACCAATATTCTGGATATCTCACTGCTGTATCCGGATAATCCCAAACACCCTATGCTGGCCATGTTAAGCGGTCAAATGCGACGAATCGTTGTAGATGTTAATGTGGTTGACATTCCGGCCGAAGCCATTGGCGATTATTATACCGATGAACAGTTTAAAGCCGGTTTCCAGCAGTGGGTTAATACCCTGTGGCAGGACAAAGACCGCAATATTATTGGATTAAAAAAGGGTAACTAAATGGTCACAGCGGAAACGCTTCGTGAAAACTTCGTTAAACTGCTCCGGCAGGTTGATACCGATATCGTATTAAACAGTTCGCTGTATAACAGCTTTTCGTTATTGCTGATATTTGTGCTGGCGATTACCGGCCTGTTAGTTAGCAGAATCGTACTGAATTCGATTGTTACCCGCTGGATCCTGAAAAGCAAAACCCACTGGGATGATGCGCTGCATAGCCACGGTTTTTTCAAACGGCTTGTTCATTTGACACCGGCGCTGATTATCTTTGCCAGTACCCACGTACTGCTCACCACCGACAGCCTGCTGTATACCGTTCTGCTGAAATGCTCACTGCTGTATCTGATGACCGTAGCGGCACTGTCTGTCAGCGCTTTACTGAACACATTTGAAGACTGGTATAACTCCACGCCGTTTGCCGCGCAAGCTTCGATTACCGGCTTTGTGCAGGTGGCCAAGCTGGTGCTGTTTATTGTGCTGATGTTGCTCAGCGTATCGCTGATTGTAGAGCGCAGCCCGCTGTTGTTGCTATCCGGTTTAACCGCTATTGCCGCAGTACTATTGCTGATATTCCGCGACACCATTCTGGGTTTTGTGGCCGGTATTCAGATAACGGCTAACCGACTTTTTACCAATGGCGACTGGATCCAGGTTGATAAATTTGGCGTTGATGGCGAGATCATTGAACTGGGTTTAACCAACGTTAAGGTAAGAAACTGGGATAATACGATTTCCACTATCCCTACCTACTCACTAACTAATGAAGCCATTAAAAACTGGCGCGGCATGCAGGAATCAGGCGGGCGACGCATCAAGCGTGCAGTGTATATTGATATCCATTCTATCCGCCTGTATGACGAAAAAAGCTTGCAAAAAGTAGCGAAAATTCGCTTTATTGCCGATTACATCAAAAGCAAAATTGATGAATTACAACGTTACCACAAAGATAATTCCATTGATGAAGGCGACTTACTCAATCGCCGCGCATTAACTAATATCGGTACCTTTCGCGCTTATCTGGAAGCCTACTTAAACAAACATCCAAAGGTCAATCAGGACATGACGCTGATGGTGCGGCAGTTGCCGCCTAATGAGTTAGGATTGCCCTTAGAAGTGTATTGCTTTTGTAAGGATAAGTCCTGGGTAGCCTACGAGAAAGTGCAGGCTGACATTTTCGACCACATTATGGCCATGCTGCCCTTATTCAACCTGAGAGCCTACCAACGCGACAGCCATTTAGCGGCAATGTCTGGCCCCGCACCACAAACCCAGCCAGATGAAGCACCTGAGGCCATAAAAGACTGACAAAAGCATTCACCTTGTAAGATAAGGGCTATAAATTGCCTATGCCAAGAACTTTTTTTGAGTCGAAGAAAGACTAA
>JAYZXK010000167.1:0-3358 GCA_036141415.1 Pseudomonadota bacterium | reverse complement strand
TAAAAAGGCCTGGCGATTAGCATCGTCCATCAGGTCGGCGAGGTTCATATTCAGCAGCGTTACGGTGCCAATGGTGTATTCAATGTACTGGCGGTTAATATCGCCGAATTGCAGACTACGGGTAGCATTATCCAGCGCCGAGTTTAACTGCATCGACAGATCATGGAGGCCGGAGGTGATATTTTGATCGTGTTCGGCCTTAACAATTATCTGCTCCAGTGCCTGATTAATATCTTTCTTAGCTTCAATTACATAGCTCACATCATAGGCCGCCAGCACGCCGATACGGTCGCTGAGTGAAGAAATTTTATCATTGATGCTGTTAATCTGAGTCTGAATCGATTCGCTGAACTGCGCGGAGCGATTAGATAAGCTGCGTACTTCATCTGCTACTACTGCAAAACCGCGACCATGTTCCCCTGCACGGGCAGCCTCAATGGCGGCATTCAGCGCTAGTAAGTTGGTTTGCGCGGCAATACTGTCAATGTCTTTCAGCGCCTGAATAACCGATGGTACAGTATCGTTAATGGCGGTAATTTGCTCGAGAATTTCCATGATCCCGGCCGACATGTCTACGGTGCTTTGAATAAAGCGGTCCAGTGTAACGCCGGTACGTTCAGCAAAACTACGCATTCGTTCACTGTATAACTCTTCGCTTTCATCGTCGGCTTTGATCAACTGCAAAATAGTATTGCTTTGTTGATCTACCAGGCCACGCAGGCCAATAAAGCTGGTACTAAGCGTATCCACGGCGTCATTGTGAGTGGAAATGATATTGGCCAGGCTCGACTCGCAGTCAGTCAGTACTTGTGTTGAGGTTTGCGCCACACTGTTTAGTGCAGGCTCTGCCGCAACCGGGTTTGCAGTGGTGGTTGAGGATGGTGACGAGGCTTGTAATGCATCATCGCGGCTAGAATCTGATACCGGCGCAAGGTACTCGTAAGCGAATACCGCCGCGGCGAGAACGAGCACTCCGACTATCCCGGAAACAAAGTGAGCGAGAATCAGAGCAACGACTGTTGCTATCCCTACAACAAAATATTTATTCATGACTTTCTCTAATCCACAGGCTAACGCTATGAATTGTAGTACATATTTGACGCTACTGTAGGCAAGTATTAAATGCGTTGCAACTACCTTTGTGAGTAGTTGCAACTAATTGATGATATTAAGGTTTTTTAGCAATAGATAAATATAAATTATTTGTTGTTAAAATTTATCAACGCATAAATAACGTAATTAAGTTATTGCTTTTCGTTTAATGCATTTGTTACATGTTGGGCAAAGGGCTCCGCCTTCATAAAACCGGTTACCCGGGCTTTGGTCAGCTCATTGCCGGCTTCGTCGAACAGTAAAATAGTGGGTAATCCCAGCACGTCAAAGGCATCCTGAAAAGCCAGGTTGGTTGGCGTGTTATCGGTTAAATCAATCTGCATCCACACCGTGTTACTCAGTGCATCAATAACGGCCGGATCAACAAAGGTGTATTTTTCAAACTCTTTACAGGCCACACACCAGTCTGCGTAGAGGTCAACCATAACCGACTTGCCTTCAGCGTTGGCGGCGGCAAGCTTTTGTTCAAAATCCTCAAGGTTTTTTACCACCATAAAGGTTGGGTGAGAAGCGGGCTGGGAGGTTGCTCCGGCGGATGTTCCGGCGGTTTCGTAATGCCCACTGCTTTGGCCAAACAAAGCGTTATAGCCCAGCATAGCGGATATAAACAGACCCAGGAATATCACCAGTGATCGCACGCCTTTGGCAAAGGTGGCAGCGCTTGGCTGATTAACCACCTGATAATAGCTAAAAGCGCCCAAACCAAGTGCTGACCAAAGCAGCATGCTGTAGTCTGAGTTCCACAGTCGTTCAACAAACACAATCGCTACGGCCAATAGCATAAAGCCAAAGGTGGTTTTAATAATGTTCATCCAGTTACCGGCTTTCGGCAGTAACTTACCACCGGTCATGGCAAAGATAATCAACGGGATCCCCATACCCAGGCTTAGCGCGTAAAGGGCAAGGAAGCCGAGTGTCATGTCGCCGCTCTGGGCGATAAATATCAGTACACCGGTGAGTGGCGCTGTGGTGCAGGGGGAGGCAATTAAGCCAGACAGAATACCCATCACAAACACCCCCACCAGGCTGCCACGCTGCTGAGCGTTGCTCATGCCACTGACTTTTTCCTGCCACTTACTGGGCAATTGAATCTCGTAGGCACCAAACATTGCGGCGGCCAACGCTACAAAAACCACAATAAAGGTGCCGAGGATATACGGACTCTGGAGTGATGCCTGAAACTGCACGCCGGCAGAGGCAACCACCAGGCCCAGCAATGAGTACATGATGGCCATGCCCTGCACATACACAAAAGCGAGCGTGAACGCGCGGGACATTTTAATGTCTTTGCCCTGACCGATAACGATACCCGATACAATGGGATACATGGGGAACACGCAGGGCGTGAAAGCCAGTCCTATTCCCAGCGCTAAGAATAGCAGCAGCGTGAGAGGCAGGTTTTCATCGGATTGCAGCAGGTTAGCCAGATCGTATTGCTCGCTGACTGTTTGCTCAGAGGTCTGGGAGGCTTGCGATTCGCCACCGCTTAACTCACCGGTGACACTTGCGCTCTGAATTTCGTTGAGGTAAATCACCTTGGTAGTGGGCGGATAGCATAACCCGGCGCTGGCACAGCCCTGATAACGCAGTTTAACCACGCCATCCTGTACGGTTTCGGTAATGGGGTAACTGAACGACACCGCGTTATAAAACACCTCAGAAATGCCAAAGAACTCATCTTCTATCTGCTCAGCCGGGGGGAATACCGGTTCACCCAGCGTGGCATTTTTGGTCGACACCTTAAATTGCTTTTTGTACAGGTAATAGCCGTCTGCGATGTCAAAGCGTACCACCAGGGTGTCGCCTTTCTGTGAAAAATCAAAAACAAAAGCTTCTTCTACCGGCAGAAATGACGGTTCGTCACTGAACAGATCATCCATATTACTATCACTTAACTGGGCCGAAGCCACCGTTGTGAACAACATGGCAAAAAATGTCAGGGTGATTACTGTTAGCCGGGACTGATTCACCGAATTACTTCCTCATATTAATGTTTAATTCCTGTTCTACCCAGGAGTCATAAGCTTCGCTCGCTGCACAAGCCGGTACGGCAATCCACTGTGGCACGTCGTAGTTGTGTAGCGCCGTTACCAGTTGCTCTGCTTCTGCAAGTTTGTGCTGGTGGGTTTTAATGAGGATCTGGAATTCCTGATCCTGCATCACCTGATTATCCCAGCGATAAACCGAGGTCACCCCCGGAATAATCTGCACGCAGGCAGCGAGATGCTGCGTTAGCAACTGGTTG
>JAYZXK010000166.1:0-4880 GCA_036141415.1 Pseudomonadota bacterium | reverse complement strand
GGCAGCAATGATACCTATGGTTACCAGCCCTTTTAAACCAGCGGGTAAGTCGGTGAGTACATAATACATAAATATTGTTACCGGCTCGCCGGCAAATTGCGGTACCGGCGCACCGGCGTTGCTGGCCATTAAATCCGGTTGCTGATAATAGATATACAGCAGCAGGCCTATCACGATAAACAGTAACATTACCGGGATTACCATAACTACCGACCACAGCATCGCTTTGGCCCCTTCCTGCGCATTGCGGCAGGTCAGCACCCGCTGGGTCATATCCTGATCCAGACCAAAGGCGGCGATATTCAGTAATACAAAGCCGGTAAATACCGAAGTCAGGGTAAACACGCCGGAAGGCGAAAAATCGATGCGGCTGTCGAACAGGGTGAGTTTGGAAGGCTCACCGGCACCGGGGTTTTGTAACACGTCGAGGATTGCCGGTACATCCGCAGGGATAGCAATCAGCAGTGCGATTATCACCGCCACGGCGGCGCCGATGTAGGTAAACGCCTGCATGACATCACTGTAGATAACTGTACGGATACCGCCGTAAATACTGTATATAAGCCCGATTACACTGATTAGCAGTGTGGCGGTGATTACGCTACTGGCAGCAATGTTGCCATACAGGATCATTGCGACAGCGAGTGCGGCCATGTAGAGTCTTGCCCCACTGGCAAAGATGCGACCAAACAGGTACATCAGTCCGGCCTGTTGTTTGGCGCCGGCACCAAAGCGGGTTTCCAGTAATTCGTAAACGGTAAACACTTTTAGCTGGTAAAAGCGTGGGATGAGCACTCTGGCTACAAAAAAAGCGGCAATAAAGGCGCCGAGGTTGGTTGCCAGATAGGTCAGGTTACCGCGATACCCCTGATCCGGGCCGCCTAAAAACGTGGCGGCAGACTGAGATGTTGCCAGTACCGACATGGCAACCATCCACACCGGCATTGCCTGACCACCTAAAAAGTAGTCACTGGTGTTTTGCGCACGTCGATTAAAGTACCAGCCAGATACCAACAGCAGCAGCCCGTAAAAGGCAAACAGCAATAAGTCTGGCAGGGTGTAATTGGCTAGCATTTATTCTCGTTCTCACCGTTTGAAAGCTGGGTTATCATGGAGCTGTGTAACCAATAACCATCGATATCGACACCAGTTTGTCAGAGTTGGTGTGAATTTAGAATATATTATTCTGCGCCATTTTCAAATTAAGAATTTATTAATTTATGAGCAAGGTGTATCGTACAGGATATACCCAATGAAATCCGCAACCTGAGAGTCAGTCGTTTGAGCAGATCAACACGCGCCATCATTAACCCGGATGCTATTCGCAATAACTTCCGCCGGCTTAGTCCTGGTCGGGATTGTACGGCTATTGCGGTGATTAAAGCAGACGCGTATGGGCACGGTGCGGTAACGGTAGCTAAAGCGCTGGTAGAGCAGTGTGAATGTTTTGCCATTGCTATTTGCGATGAAGCGGCAGCACTCAGAGAGGCGGGAATTAACCAGCCGCTACTGGTACTTGAAGGGCCTCATGATGCTGATGATTGCCGTGCAGCCATAGCCGGTAATCTCATCCTGTTGGTACATAACCAGCAGCAGTTAGCCTGGCTGGACGAACTTGAACAGTCACAACGGCCCGAAGTCTGGCTCAAGGTTGATACCGGCATGCACCGGTTAGGCTTTAACGCCGACGATATTGCTAAGGTACTGAGCAGCTACGACTGGCTTAAACAACAGCAGCCGGTGCTGGTTTCTCATTTTGCCTGTGCTGATGATCCGGACAACCCGAATAATGCGGCCCAACTGCAACAATTTTTAGCGCTGACCGGATCACTGGCTCTGCCGGGTTGTATGGCGAACTCTGCGGCGACCTTATGTAATCCGGCGAGTCAGGCTGACTGGTGCCGGTTGGGAATTGGCCTGTACGGCGCTAGCCCGGTGACAGGTCATGCTGCCGCGGAATACGGCCTAACCCCGGCTATGACGCTAATGGCGCAAATCATTGCACTACATAATGTAAAACAAGGTGAGACCGTGGGCTACAGCCAGACCTGGACTGCGCCACAAGACAGTGTCATCGCTACGGTGGGAATCGGGTATGCTGACGGGTACCCACGCCATTGCCCGAATGGCACGCCGGTTGTTGTGCGTGGTCAGCGCGGGCAGTTGGTAGGCCGGGTGTCCATGGATATGATTACCATTGATGTTACCCATATAGGGGATGTGGCTTTGGGTGACGAAGTAGAGCTGTGGGGCGCGCAATTACCGGTGGATGAGGTGGCCGACTGGGCCGGCACCATTAGTTATGAATTGATCACCCGTGTCTCGGCCAGAGTACCAAGAGTAACTGGTTAACATGGGAAATGGGTAATTGGATAGTTCACAAATAGTTTGGGCGGGTGTGATCGCCAGTGGCTGTGCCAGTCTGGGCACCGCGGCTGGTAGCCTCGGGGTCTTTCTAATCAGGCAGTTGTCACGCCGGCTGGAAGATGCTCTGCTTAGTCTGGCCGCCGGGATCATGCTGGCCGCTACCTTCTTTTCGTTGTTACTGCCGTCGCTGGAATATGGCAGTACTTTGTACGGTGGTGAGATGGCAGGCGGCATGGTGGCCGCTACGGGACTACTGACCGGTGCGTTTTTACTGTTTTTTATTCACCAGACTGTGCCCCATGAGCATTTTGTTACTGGCCGTGAAGGGGCTTCGAAAACCAAATTAGCCAGGATTTGGCTGTTTGTTCTGGCCATCACCCTGCACAATTTTCCGGAGGGGCTTGCCGTTGGTGTTGGCTTTGCTGGTGGTGAAATGGCAAATGGCCTGTCGCTGGCGCTGGGCATTGGCCTGCAAAATATCCTCGAGGGCCTGGCGGTATCAGTAGCCTTATTATCGGTGGGATTTACTCCGGCCAGAGCGTCACTGATAGGTATTGGCAGTGGCCTGGTTGAGCCTCTTGGAGGGCTTGTAGGCGCTGTTGCTGTATCCGGCGCTGAAGCCTTTATGCCATGGGCCCTGGCGTTTGCTGCCGGCGCCATGTTGTTTATCATTTCTGATGAAATCATTCCGGAGACCCACCAGAATGGTAATCAGAACATAGCCACGTTCAGTCTGCTTATTGGCTTTGTGGTAATGATGTTGTTGGATGTTTTACTGGGGTGATGGAAATGACACAAAACCTGAAATACGGCGAATACTGGGTAGGCGTAGACGGCGGCGGCACCAAGTGCCGGGCTGAGCTGTTTAACGAACTCGGTGAGTCGTTAGGGCAGGGAGTCGGCGGGCCTGCCAATATTGCCAGGCATGGGCAGCTGGCTTTGTCGTCGATACTGACTGCGGTAAAGGATGCCGTGGCTGATGCCGGGCTGAAGTTTAGTGACATCAGCAGTGAGCTGGTAGTCAGTGCAGGCCTTGCCGGTGCTTACCTGGAATCCTCCACAGCGCTGCTGGAACAATGGCAACATCCCTTTGCTGAACTGGTTTTCTCTTCCGATTTGCATACAGCTTTACTCGGCGCTCATGCTGGCGAGGATGGTGTTGTGATGATTACCGGTACCGGCTCCTGTGCTGCGGTGCTGCAAAATGGCAAAGTAACCCAGTATGGCGGCTATGGTTTTCAGCTTGGTGATCAGGCCAGCGGTGCCTGGCTCGGCCAGATGGCAGCCAGAAAAGCGTTGTTGGTGGCCGATAAACTTGGCCATGACAGCCTGTTATGGCAGGAAGTGAGTCAGTTTTATAATTGTTCAACCCCGTCCGGATTGGTTGAGCGGCTGAACAACGCTTTGCCTGGTGAATTTGCCCGCTTTGCACCCCGGTTGTTTGAACTGGCTAAAGACGATGCTGCGGCAGCGGCGATTGTTAAAGAAGGTGCCGGATATTTAAATGAGCTGGCTAACCGGGCGCTTGTAAACAGCAACATGAATCTGGTGTTCAGCGGTGGCCTGGCCACCGCATGGCGACCCTATCTGGCAGAGTCTGTTGCTGCGCGCATCAAGCCCGCCCTGCACGGGCCGGAATGGGGCGCAGTCTACCTGGCTCAACAGCAGCTTACTTCAGTGGATACCAGCGTTTAGCCGTTTTGCGGGTGCAGATGCTCCACTTCATCATCTGCCTGAGACTTTTTTACGGCGGGCAGAGTGTAACGCTCCGGTCGGTGATTCAGTGAAATCACCATGTTCAGACAAAACGCCGCCAGAATAGAGATTAGCACCAGATGCACGTCGATAAACACAAACGACAAACTCAGAATGCAGGTATCGGCAATCAGCTGGAATGAACCGGCGCGAATATCAAACCGGCTTTGCAGGTAATAAGCCAGGATCCCGAGTCCACCAAGGCTAGAGCTGTGACGAAACATGATGAGCATGCCCACGCCAATTAATATGCCGCCGAAAACTGCCGCGAAAAAAGGATCGACCCGTGAAATATCAACAAAATGGGGAACCCATTCAGAGAATAGCGACACGGTAGTAACGGAAATAAACGTATTTATCATAAAGCGCTTGCTGATATGTCGCCACGCCAGATAATAAAACGGTAAATTGATCAGGAAGAATAACAAGCCAAACTCAAGCGGTGTTACATAGGTTGCCAGCAGGGCAAGACCCGCAGCGCCACCCACCATGAGTTCCTGAGACTGAAACAGGAAAATACCAAACGCCACAAACAAACCGGCGCATAGCAGAGCAAAAACATCTTCAAAAACACTGTGTGATGCATTTTTCATAATAATAAATTGGATTTCTGTCGTTCTGAATGAAGTTAATTCGTCTGTTAGTTTTATAGGTTGACGAAAATTTAAGCGCCTATTATACGTGCATTCCTGCATCAGAGTAGCCTGCGGCTGCCACTCCAGACCAGAGTAGAGACTCTTCTGGTATGGTAGCTTTAC
>JAYZXK010000165.1:0-4320 GCA_036141415.1 Pseudomonadota bacterium | reverse complement strand
CTGAGCTGGTGCAGTTTTACACTCTGTAATTGCACGATGGGGATCCCGGATAAGTACTACGTCCTTTCCGGGATGACAGGTGTTTTGTGGTCCCAAAAATCATCGTCATACCGGCCCACGAGCCGGTATCTTCTGATAAGGCTATTGACTGATAAACAACCTGCTTTTTATTTGGTTCTTTGTATTGCGAAATACTGAGGCCGGGCAGATTAAGTAAAGGCGTAGAGGCGTCATGGATGACGGCTCCGGCCAGTGCGGGCAGGACGCCCGCTCTGGCCGATAGGTTTTACCTGCCCGGTCTCAGTATGCTACTTCGCGATTAAAGAACTGGGGGTGTCCAGAGGGGAGCCACCTCCCCTCTGGGTGCAGTCGGCACCCCGACAAAATGTGGAGCAATGAATGATGGTGGAAGTGTCTACATTCTATAGATACGCAGAGAATGGTATTTTTTAGTCCACAATATCAGTCAAGGAGATCCCGGATAAGCACTGCGTCCTTTCCGGGATGACAGGATATAAAGCGGATAGCGCCTTTGGCGCTTCGAAGGATAACAAACGCGATACTGTTTGGATTCGTCAGCCTTCTCAGGAGATCCCGGATAGCGCCTTTGGCGCTTCCGGGATAACTTCGCGCTAGGGCGCGAAGTTACTCTAAATGCTTGGGTTTATCTGTGTATGGAGGCCAGCCCATCATTTTCCCGGCCAGAACGTGTAGATGGATGTGGTAAACAGTTTGGCCACCAAACTCATTACAGTTCATTACCGCGCGGTACCCCTCTTCGGCAAAGCCCATCTCAAGAGCTAGTTTGGCTGCTACTGTGTAGAGATGGCCAACTACCGCTTCATCTTCTTCGCTGATGTCATTAATGGTGGCAATTTGCTTTTTGGGGATCACCAGAAAATGAATCGGTGCCTGCGGATTGATATCTTTGAAGGCTAACGCCTTGTCGTCCTCGTACAAAATGTCAGCCGGAATAGACTTATCAATAATTTTATCAAAAATAGTTTCAGCCATTTATCATCTCCATCAAATCGATACAGGGCTTACCAGAATATAAAGGCAATCAGCACGGCGCCAAGCAGTAAGCGGTATATCACAAACGGTAACATACCGATGCGGCTTATCCAGCTCAGGAACAAAAAGATGCACAGATAAGCACTAACAAAGGAAAAGCCTGCACCATAGAGTAATGCCGACCAATCCACTGCTTGATTAGCTTCGAGCAGGTCTTTTACTGCTAATAAACCGGCACCGAGGATCACCGGAATAGACAGTAAAAACGAAAAGCGTGCCGAGCTTTCCCGATTTAAGCCCAGCATTAAACCCGCCGTCATCGTAATACCAGAACGGGATGTCCCCGGAATTAACGCCAGCATTTGGGCCAGACCAATAATAATGGTCTGACGCAGTGTCAGTTGTTCCAGCTTCTGTATATGTTTCGCTTTTACATCGGCGTACCACAGTAATAAGCCAAACAGGATTGTCGTGGTAGCAATTACCGCCGCACTGCGCGCATGGGTTTCAATCAGGTCTTTGAGTAAAAAGCCGGCGATTACAGCTGGGATAGTGCCGATCACCACAAACCAGGCAAGCTTGCTGTCGGTGGTTTGTTGTTTACTGAACCCGTGCTTAAAAAAGGCCCCTGTCATTTGCAGGATGTCATTACGGAAGTAAATCATTACCGCCAGTAAACTGCCCACATGCACTGCTACATCAAATGCCAGGCCCTGATTACGCCAGCCGAGCACTTCAGCAGGTAAAATCAAATGGGCAGAACTACTGATAGGCAAAAATTCGGTAAGGCCCTGGATAATGGCCAGAACAATAATTTCGAAAAGCGTCATCCCTGGGGTAAACTCCATGTAAAATCGATAGGTGTAGTAGGCTGCTTGCTGCGATCAAAGGCCTGCCAAAGTTGCGAGAACGTTTTGCCTACTACCGGATGGCGCATATCCGGGGCAATATCAGCCAGCGGCCGTAGTACAAACGCGCGCTGGAGAATTTCCGCTCTGGGCAGCGTCACCGGCGCATCACACACCATTTGATCGAAGCACAATAAATCTAAATCCATTGTGCGTGAACAGTGCTTTTTATACCAGTCTTTTCGCCCGTATTCGGCTTCTAATTGTTTGAATAACTGATAAATAGCCTCCAGCGATAAGCTGGTATCCACTCGTGCCACCCAGTTGTAAAATCCCGGCCCGTCAAAGCCCTCTGCCGGGCAATCATAAACCGGTGATACCAGCACATTGTCAAAGTACTGGTGCAGCAACCGGTAAGCTTCGCGGGTATGAAACTCACGCTCAATGTTTGAGCCAATACCAATAAAAACCTGATGCAGGCTCACTTTATTTGCCCGCCTCGTGGGTAATACGGATACCGACCTTAAGGGCATCGGGTAATATCCCCGGCTTTTCGATCGTCAGTACCAGTTTTTGGATGGGAAAGGCACTGCATACTGCACTGATAATGGCATTGGCAAACGCTTCAAGTAATTCAAAGGAAGAGTCGATACCCACTTGCTTAACGGTTTCTGCAACCGCTGCATAATCGATAGTGTGAGCCACATCGTCTGACTGCATAGCTGCGCTCAGGTCGGCATCGATCAGGAGATCGATAATAAGTACGGTATTTTGCGTGCGTTCCCAGTCATATACGCCTATCAGGGTAGGCACTTCCAGCCCTTCGATAAATATTTGCTGCATTGTTTGCTGCACCTTAAATCTCATTTTTTGCGAGTATAGCATTGGCGTTGCAGATTACGCGATCCCGGTAATCATGGCCAGTCCGGCCAGCTCACAGAACGTTTTATAACTATCACACATAGCGTCACAATGTCTGGCTTTGCGGGCGATATTCTAGTAGTGTGTGCACACTTTTCATACATAGTTGGAGCATTGGCTTGATTGCACTCAGTCTGTTAATGATTGGCGTTGCCTACCTGATAGGCTCTGTTAGCAGTGCAGTATTGGTCAGCCGTGCTTTTCGATTACCTGATCCGCGCCGACATGGCTCGGGCAACCCCGGTGCCACCAATGTTTACCGCCTCGGTGGTCGGGTTCCAGCTTTACTGGTGCTGGTTATCGACGTGCTCAAAGGTACCATTCCGGTGTATTCAGCCTTTTTTATGGGGCTTGCCCCGGTGGCCCTGGGTTTTATTGCCATTGCTGCTTGTCTGGGTCATATCTTCCCGCTCTATTTTAATTTTGCCGGCGGTAAAGGCGTCGCTACGGCATTTGGCGCTATGTTGCCAATTGGACCAGCGCTGGCCGGTTCGCTGATTGCCAGCTGGGCGGTTGTGGTGTTTATCTGGGGATATTCTTCACTGGGCGCCATTGTTACCGTGTTACTGGCGCCAGTGTTTACCTGGTTTATCAAGCCTACTTACACCATACCGGTGGCCATGCTGTCGGTGCTGATCATATTCAGGCACAAAGAAAATATTCAGCGCTTGCTCAAAGGCGAAGAGAGTAAAGTCTGGGATAAAGGCAAAGCCAACGAGTAGGCGTTACTCTTCAGGGGTACTTTGCGTAAGTTGTTGCAATGCGTAATCAAGACTTGCTGTTGAGACACCGCCTACATGGCGATACAGCAACTTACCTTGTGGCGAATAAAACAGCGTGGTGGGCAATACCGCCACGCCGAAAGCTTCACTTACGGCTCCGCTGGTATCAAGCAGGACGTTTTCGAGTTTAAGGCCCTGGCTATTGAGAAAGTCATTAACTTCGGCAGCCGACTCCCCCTGATTTAAAAAAATAAAATGCAGATTAGGGTAATTTTGCTGGGCATGTTCAAGCACTGGCATTTCGCGGCGACATGGCGGGCACCAGGTAGCCCATACATTCAATACAATAGGCTTATCCGTAAAGACTGCAAAGTCTACCGTTTGAAGCGCATTATTCTGCACCACTGGTAACGGCATGGTCGCGCTGCGATTTACCCAGTTAATCCCAATATAAACCGGCAACATACAAGCGGTAGTAAGCAAAACAACTTTCACTGAGGCATTGCGGGTAACAGGCAGTTTATGAACGCGCCATATCAGCACCAGTGCCCCGGCTATCAACCCGGCCTGGGGCAAAAAGCCGCCATCGCGAATATCCAGCATGGCCAGCATGTCAGATTGATATTGGGGCCACATGCGCCAGATAAATCCGGCTCTGGCGCCCAGGAGTGCCGTCACAAAAACACTGAACAGGGTGTTTTCCACCTGCGCGCGTAGTGGCTTTTCTTTTACTACCAGACGAAGCCAGATAAGCGCGAGGAACAAAGCTCCCCAAACCAGCACATAATCAATGGCCAGGCCCACCGGCCCTATCG
>JAYZXK010000164.1:0-7643 GCA_036141415.1 Pseudomonadota bacterium | reverse complement strand
CGCCTGAACAGCTGTTGCGTGATTTTCTGCCGTTAATGGAGTTTGCTAACCCGCCGCACATAGCGTCAGAGCAACAAATCAATGAACAGTTCGATGCGGCGCTGAATAACCTGGCCGAGCAATACCAGCCGCAGGCAGGAGCGTTGTATACCGCATTGGTGGATAACGAATCGTTGTTTTTAACCACTGTCATTAATAACGATGAAGAGCGAGCCAGAGAATGGCAGGTGATCCTCGACTGGCTGCAAAACGGCCCGTTAACGGATATCCCCGAAGAGTTAGGTAAGTTTATCAATGGCAATCGCTATCGCGCCAAGCGCGAGGGCATTGTCGAGGCGAAAGCCCTGGTTGAACCGGCTAAAACCCTGCGTACAGACTTAACCAAAGCCGTTGATAAACTGGCTAAGTCGCGTCAGGCGCTGCTGGATAAAGCGCCGGTATATGCGGTGGTTTGTGAGGCGGTGGCGTTTGTGCGGGACTATGTCAGCAAACAAAAACAGCGCTTAAGTACGGTGGATTTTAACGATCTCATTCGCTTGCTGGCCGCACAAATAGACGCCCCGGATTCGCCGCTCTGTGTGCAACTGCGCCAGCGCTATCCGGTGGCGCTGGTAGATGAATTTCAGGATACCGATGCCGATCAGTATCACATTCTGGCTAACGTTTATCCCGGGCAGGATGGTGAGTCTCAGGTGTCGACCACCCTGTTAATGATAGGCGACCCCAAACAGGCCATTTATGGTTTTCGTGGCGGTGATATCTTTACCTATTTACAGGCCGCAGACCAGGCGGAATATCGCTGGGTGATGGATACCAACTGGCGGTCGGTAAAGCCTATGGTGGATGCCTACAACCGGTTGTTCTGGGGCGCAGCCATGAGTCAGTCGCGCCGTGACCTGTTTAATTTTGGTATCACTTATGAGCCGGTTAATGCCAGCAGCGGCGCTAAAGCTGCTAAAACGCCGCTTAAAGATGCTGCATCACACCGAAGTGCGCTGACATTTATTGCCGACGAGCCCGATGAAGACGCCAGTAACAGTAAAGGGGCTACCCGCCAGCGCCTGGCTGAGTTACTTACCCGGGAAATCGTGCGTTTGCTGGCTCAGGCCCAGCTCGGGGAGCGTAATGTACAGCCTGCTGACATCGCGATTCTGGTACAAACCGGCAAAGAAGCCACCATTGTTCAGAACGCTTTAAAGACAGTGGGCTTACCCTCAGTGTATCTGTCTAACCGTAACAGCTTGTTTGCCAGTGCCGAAGCCGCCGATACGCTAATGGTGTTGAATGCTATCTGGCATGCCCATGATTTGCGCCTGGTCAACGGCATTATCGCCAGCCCATTGCTGGGCCTTGACCGCCAGCAGATCCAGACGCTGCTCACCGACGAATACGCCAGCGACTGGGACGCACTGTTACTACAAATTGCGCAGTGGCGGGAGACCTGGGCCCGGCGCGGTGTTATGGCGCTGCTGCTGGCGATGCTGCAAAACAGCTATCTTCCGCACCAACAGGAGGCCGAGCGCAGCCTGACCAATTACCAGCATCTGGCCGAGGTGCTCGAGGAGACCGCCAGAACCTATAATCAGCCCGGCCATCTACTCAACTGGTTACACCGTCAGGTGCGTCAGCCAGAGCAGGCCCAGGAACACATTCAACGCCTTGAAAGCGATGCCAGGCTCATTCAGATTGTTACTCAGCACGGCTCGAAGGGCCTTGAATACCCCATTGTGTTTGTGCCTTTTGCCAGTGAGTACCGTGACCCGGTGAAGTTTGGTAATAGTCAGTCAGAGGTGTTGCGCTATTACGATCCGCACACTGCCAGCCAGCAAATGGCCCTTGGCGCAGCCCCGGATGTGTTGGCACGGGTACGCCGGGAGGGCGAAGCCGAATCCATGCGATTATTGTATGTGGCTATCACCCGCGCTTCTCACCGCTGTTATCTGGGCGTAGGGGAAGATAAGCTCAGCGACCAGTCGGCGTTAGGACAAATTATGCGCCGCGCGGATTTTGATGACTGGCGTTGTGCTATAGAAGCGCTGATAAGAGAAGGCGACGGTCATACTGCATTGATAAATGAAGTGGCGGAAGAGACCTTGCCGGCGGCGCAAATTGATGCGGTTAAGCTCAGGTGCGCAACCTTTGAACGAGCGCTTGAGGATAACTGGCGACTGTACTCGTTCTCGGCAATCACCCGGCAAGCGGTGCACACCACCTTCCGCCATCGTGAGGCTGAAGCCGTAGCGTCAGACAATAATACGTTGCCGGTGACCGCTAAAAGTGAAGCACTGCGTTTTCAGCTTAAAGCTGGCGCCCAAAGCGGCAACTTGTTGCACGACATTCTGGAAGTGACAGACTTCAGCGCGCCGGACTGGGCGGAAACCGGGGCGGCGGTTGCCCGCCGTTATGGCATTGACGAAGCAGACCATGACGCACTGTTTAGCTGGCTCGATGAAGTGCTGACCACTCCCTTAGAATTAGCTCGGGCGGGGCCGGTAAAACTGGCCGATTTGGCCATGGCCGAAACACTGCGTGAAGCGGAGTTTTATTTCCCTCTGCACCAGGCCGATCGCCGCGCCGTGGGGCGGATTTTACAGCAACATCGCCAATCACAGGGGGGTGAAGCCTTACCGGCCGTGCTCGAGGGCGTAAGGCTGGAGGGCATGATGCATGGTTTTATCGATTTGATTTTTTGCGTCGACGGCCGCTATTTTGTGGCTGACTATAAATCCACCATGCTGGGCGACAGCCCCGAAGACTATCAGCCACATAAACTGAATCAGAATAACCAGCAGCATTACTATGACCTGCAATATCTGATTTACAGTGTAGCTTTGCACCGCTTTTTAGCGCAGCGCATCGAAGATTATGATCCGGATATCCATTTTGGTGGTGTAGCCTATTTTTACCTGCGCGGCATGTCTGGCGATTTTCCGCCTGGAAGCGGCGTGTTTTTCCATCCTCTATCGGCAGATTTGATTGCTGAGATGGAACGGGCGCTAACCGGTAAAGTTATGCAGGAGGCACTGTGATGTTTGCCAGTTATTCCCTATGTGCCGCGCGCCTGGCGGATATTGAAGCGATTGATTATTTCTTTGCCCGGGAGCTTACCGGGCTGGTGGAAAGCAGCAATGAGACCGACTTTTGTTTATTGCTGGCGCTGAGTCGGGCCCAGCGGATGGGCAACAGTTGCCTTATCGTGAGCGAACTGGCCGGTGAACACTGTTTTGCCCATAGCGATGAAACCGACAGCGGATTTATATTTGCTCAGCAGGATGAGTTGCTTTTCCGTGCCGAATCAATGGTTAAACACCCGGGCATGGCTGGTCGGTTGCATTGGTATAACGGGCGTCTGTACACTGCTCGTTACTGGCAATTCGAGCAGCAACTGGTTGCCAGTATTGCTGAGCGCAGCAATCCCGCTCCGTTAACAGACGAGCAGACGGAGGCGTTATTACAAGCCTGGCCAAGCTTGTTCCCGGTGCAGCAAAGCGAGCAGCAGGACTGGCAACAGGTCGCTACTGCACTTTGCATTAACCGCTCCTTTGCAATGTTATCGGGCGGCCCCGGTACCGGTAAAACCTATACCGTGGCCCGCTTACTGATGGCACTGCAGGTCGCCTGGCAAGGCAAATTAAACGTGGTGCTCACTGCGCCAACCGGCAAAGCCGCCCAGCGACTCACCGAATCGGTGGATGCGGCACTGGCGCAATTTTCCGGTCATCCAACGCTGGCTGCGTACAGCAGTGCCATGCAACAGCCCGCTATGACCTTGCACCGCCTGCTCGGCATGCCGCGCTGGGGAATTCAAAGCCGCTTTAACCAGCACAACCCGGTGCCGGCGGATGTGATCATTGTGGATGAAAGTTCAATGATTGACCTTGCCTTAATGACCCGTCTGTTCCGGGCGTTGGCACCACATACCCGGGTGATCCTGGTGGGCGATCCAAAACAATTACCATCGGTCGAGGCAGGGAATGTGCTGGGCGATATTATTGCCGCGCTGGGCGCTGAATTAACGGATAGTGTTGATGAAGTATCTGCCGAGCAGTTTGCCCGCCTGTGTCCGCATCTACCGCCATTATCTGTGACCGACAAGCAGCCGGTGACTATGCACTTTGCTCTGCGCAGGGCCCAGCGCTTCAGTGGTCAGCTGGCTGAGGTAGCGAGCGCTATGAATAACGGCCGGATTGACGGCATCTGGAATGAGTTAAGTGTGCTTGAGGCCGGCCAGATGCATAGTGTTGAAGGTGTGGCGACCAGCAGTTTTAGCGCGCTGGACAACCACTTTGAGCAACTGGCGATAAACTGGTTTGGCACAATTAGCCAGGCCGGGTCACTGCCTGAAGCCATGGGCCATTTGCAGGCCGGGCGCTGGTTAACGCCATTCAGGCAGGGAGACTGGGGAGCGCTGGCGCTTAATCAACGCATAGAACGCTTACTGTCGCCGGGCGATAGCCGTGGCTTTTATAAAGGCAGATCAGTAATGATCACCGAGAACCATCACGGCCAGCGCCTCTACAATGGAGATATTGGCTTAATCTGGCCAGATGAGCGCGGCGAACTTAAAGCATGGTTTGCCGGTCAGGACGGCTCGTTCCGGGCGATACCTATTATGCGCCTGCCTCAGCATGAAACCGTGTATGTGATGACCATTCATAAATCCCAGGGTTCCGAATTTGACCGATTGTTATTATTGGTGCCGGAAGCGCCTTCACGCCAGGCTGCCGGCCTGTATAGTCGTGAACTGGTGTATACCGGCCTTACCCGGGCTAAAACAGGAGCAGTGCTGGTCACTACCCAAGCTATACTGCAGGACGTCGTGGCCCGTCGTCAGCAGCGCAAAACCGGCTTGCCGCAACTACTTGCCGAAGCTATTGGCGTTAATCGCTGAGTGGCACCTCACTGAGGTGCTGCTGTCGTTTAGAAGTGGTAAGTTGGTTATTAATATCCACGAAATACAGTAAACAATCCGATTTGGCGATGTCACTGCGCGTGGTCACCATAAAAAACTTCAGCGGCCGGGTAACGGTGAGCTCGTTGTTATCGGCACAGAAATAGTCGCTCAGAAACTCCTGGTGCTGCTGGCCGGCCAGCCTGAAGTGTTCCAGCCGGGCATGATCGAGCCAGCCTAATACCTCACCGGGGCGGGTAATGCCGAAGTTACGTTGTTCGATATCCTGGCGAATGGTGACATTGGCGCCAAATACGGGCCGTTCTGCATATGCCAGCGTGGCGTGTCGGTGAATCTCCAGACGTTTGGGCTGTTCCAGCAACTCAATATCCTGACGCGGGGCAAAGACATCCTCAGCAGTCAGATAAGAGCGTAAGCCGTTGTAGGCATTTAAGGTGGCCAGCTCATCCATGGCACCACCGGCTTCGATGGTAACGATGGGGCAGCAAAAAGGGACTTCCATCAGCGAGCCGAGCTCAATATCGGTATGAATAAACCAGCGGGTAAAGTGCGAGGCCAGCGCGGTATACCGGGGTCCCAATCGGGTGGAGACGCTGAAAGCCGGGCCGCTTCCGGACGTGTTGTGCACATCAACAATGGCTTCTGGGGCCAAATCCACCAGATAATCAAGCACCTGTTTGGCCAGCATAGCCGGCGCATCCGTATAGGGCGGTTGGAAACAACGGTTTATATCCCGGTGATCCGGCAAAGCTCGGTGGGTAAACAGCGGTTCATACAGGGCGGCACTTACAGATACTACAATAAAGGTGGTGTCGGTATAGGGTGTAAAGCCTTCTTTCAATAGCCGGTGTAAAGCCTGAAATCCAGAGGGTTCGTTGCCATGTAACAGCGTGGTGACTGCCCGTTTGCGGCGGGTTTTGCCGGGTATAAAGATAATCGACGGCCCGCCCAGTCTGTGCAGAAAACTGACGCTGGAATCAGGGATTTGCTGCGGCGTTGGTGCATGCAGTATTTTAAAGCCGGGCAGAGCAGGTGTGGCTAATCTGGCGGTTCCCATAGCTACTCCCAATACGCCACAGGTTCACCACCGTGGCTCAGTTGATAATACCGGCGACACAGTTCGCCCAGTACTTTTGATTCAGAATATTGGCCCATTAAGGTTTTATAGGTGTTTAACTGCCATGTAGCACCGGTTTGTCGGGCGGCCAGGCGATGTTCAATAATACCCAGATAATGATCCCGCTCTTCGCGGCTGACGCCAATTTTCGCCAGTCCATCGTTTGCCTTACCGATTAAATCCGCCAGAATCGCTGTGACTTTATATTCCTTAAGCTGATGCTGATGTTTTTGCGGCCACAGGATTTGTGCATTGAGGCCGGACTGGGCGCAGCGGTAAAAATTGTATTCGGTATAGCGGAAAGGCAGGCGCTGTAAATACTCTTCAATGTGATCCGACAGTGCCTCAACCAAACCGATCTGCAGGGCCGCATTGGCAAGCATATCCTGATTGGTAGGGCCTGCTGGCAGACTACGGTACTCAATGCGAACATGACCGTTTTCACCCGGCTCGAACACCGCGCGGTTCCAGCTCCAGACGGTACCATGATGTAAGTTCAGTTCGGCAAAGGGCTTGCTCGCGCCGTTTAAACGTTCCGATACCACCGGCAACACCGCCGGGTACAGTGCGACGCTTTCGGTCAGGCAGTCGGTGATGCCGTTGCGTAACCAGCCGTGACCATAGCTAACCCGGGCAGGCTGACGCCATTGGGTCGCAGTGGTGTCACGGTAGTCAATAGCTTGTTTAAACAAGGCAATACGGGTTTCCTGCCACAGGCGCTTGCCCATGAAGAAAGGCGAGTTCCCCCCTAGCGCCAGCACCAAAGGCGAGATGAGCTGGGCAGTGTTATAGCAGTCGGTAAAGCGGTTGTGGGCAATGCGATGGTGTAATTGAAAAGAGGTATTTGCGCCTTCCA
The DNA here is from genome assembly GCA_036141415.1 of Pseudomonadota bacterium. Classification (GTDB taxonomy): domain Bacteria; phylum Pseudomonadota; class Gammaproteobacteria; order Enterobacterales; family Alteromonadaceae; genus Alteromonas. The sequence goes on along the minus strand of JAYZXK010000164.1, from coordinate 758 downwards.
GTGTTACATCATCACAGGTGGTTTTGACCACATCCTGACCGTGAATATCGATGTCAAATGGCCCTCCGCTTTGCTCGCTGAGTTCCTGGGTGAGTGCTTTGTAACGCGGGCGGTTGGTTAGATAGTCGGCGGTTAAATGATTACCGGTAAGTGTTGGTAAAATCCCGATTGCCAGAGCGTGTCCATCAAACAGGCTGGCGGTTTGGTCGACCACCCGGCTGGCTTTGTCCAATTGTTGCTGAAGTTGCGTAAAAGGCCTACCGGCTGCATTCACCGGCTTAAGATTAAATTCCAGATTATACTGATTTAATTCTTCCTGCAGACCATCGATACGGGCTTTATCCAAAATAGCTTCAACTATTGGGGCTGGCTGAAACTGCCGATTGACCAGGTAAAACTCTAACTCGGCACCGAAACTGATTTCATCGCGGTTATAGCAGTCGCGGCTGAGTTCATTTTTGACCTCGCGCAGTTGTGCCTGCACCCGTTGGTCGAACAGGGCACGTTGAGCGTCTGTAAAATCATGTTCTTGAAAATTAAGGCCCATATATTCTCTGTGTCGGTTACCAATACTAAGTGTAGCTTATCGTTGAGCAGAGTAACGAGAGGCTGCCAAATCCTCATTGATGCAGATCAAGCCTGATCACAACTGACGTCACGGCAAAATAATGTTTGCGGTAAATCAACAAGGCAGCTGGCGCGATTGGTCGGCGGTAATGGCGGTTTGGTCAGTCGTGACTGGATTTATGCGCCCGGTT
>JAYZXK010000163.1:0-6212 GCA_036141415.1 Pseudomonadota bacterium | reverse complement strand
TAACTAACTCAGATTTATCAAGTTCTTGTTTTTGCTACAAGGTAAACGTATACCCATATTTAGCGTTGCTCCCCATTTATAGTGACTAGCCTCATTTATGTTAATTAGCTGATCAGATGAGAATAGGTGGCGTAGAGTTATTTACATCTATGTAAAAAAAGACGAGAATAGGGAAAACGTTTACCCTTTAAGTTAAACAGGAATTAACCATGTCTGTTCCTTTTGAACCGTCAGACCATCCGCATCGACGTTATAACCCGTTACTTCAAGAATGGGTACTGGTATCGCCACACCGGGCCAAGCGCCCCTGGCAGGGCCAGCAGGATGAGCCCGACCAATCCGTGTTGCCAGCGTATGATGAGAACTGTTATTTGTGCCCGGGTAACACTCGGATCAACGGGGAAGTCAATCCGGCTTATGAGGGGACTTTTGTGTTTACCAACGACTTCGCCGCGCTGCAGCCGGATACGCCACAAAGCACCAGTAGCGATCCGCTGTTTCGCTATGAGTCTGAACAGGGCTGTAGCCGGGTGATTTGCTTTTCGCCGGATCACAGTAAAACCTTGCCATTACTCACCGATGAAGAAAGAGTCGGAGTAGTGAAATGCTGGATGGCTCAAACCGCAGAGTTGGGTAAAAGTTATCAGTGGGTACAGGTATTTGAGAATAAAGGCGCAATGATGGGCTGTTCCAATCCGCATCCCCATGGACAAGTCTGGGCACAGCGTCATCTACCAACCCAGGCGGCCAAAAAACTGACAAGCTTTGCGGAGTATTATCAACAACATCAACGGTCGCTGCTACTCGATTATGCTGAGCGTGAAGTCGACCTGAATGAACGGGTGGTATGCAAAAACGACGATTGGCTGGTTGTGGTTCCATACTGGGCTGCATGGCCCTTCGAAACTTTGTTACTGCCTCGCTTTAATGTGAGCTCTCTGGCGGACCTGAGTGAGTCACAGGCGGGCAACCTGGCCATAATTGTGGGCGATATCACCAGTAAGTATGACAACCTGTTTAACACCTCTTTCCCGTATTCAATGGGCTGGCACAGTCAGCCTTGTGATGGCCGGGAGCATCCGGAATGGGGACTACACGCGCATTTCTTTCCACCCCTGCTGCGCTCAGCCAGCGTCAGAAAGTTTATGGTTGGCTATGAGATGATGGCAGAAGCCCAGCGCGACCTTACTCCTGAACAAGCTGCCCAGCGCCTGCAGGCGCTTTCGACAACGCATTATAAGAAGGCCGGCCAATGATGCTTGCAGATATCTCTTCACTCTACACAACTTATTTTAATACCCCCCCAGAAGTAACCAGTCACGCGCCCGGACGGGTTAATCTGATTGGTGAGCATACCGATTATAACCAGGGCTTTGTTTTTCCGGTAGCAATCAACTTTGGTACCGACATTGCCGCGGCAAAGCGGGATGACGACATCGTTCAGGTGGTGGCCGTTGATTATGATAACGAATGTGCGTCATTCTCGCTGGATAACATTGAGCACCAGCCACAGCCTGGCTGGCTCAATTATGTGAAAGGGGTGTGTCAGGTTGTCAAAGCGAAATATCCGCAACTTGGCGGCGCAAACCTGATAGTTACCGGCAATGTGCCACAAGGGGCGGGGCTCAGTTCATCTGCGTCTTTTGAAGTGGCGATTATCAGTGCCTTAACGCAGCTTTATGAGCTGAATATTCAAGGCATTGAGGCTGCCTTGTTGGGTCAGCAGGCCGAAAATGAATTTGTTGGTTGCTCCTGCGGCATTATGGACCAACTGATATCGGCGCTGGGGAAAAGCGGTAAAGCCATGCTGCTGGATTGTCGCGACCTGTCACAGCGTTTTATCGATTTGCCCGAAGATTTCGCCATTATGATCGTCAACTCAAACGTTAAACGAGGATTGGTAGACAGCGAATATAATCTGCGGCGTCAGCAATGCGAGGCGGCGGCCCGCAAACTCGGCGTTGGCAGTTTACGGGATGCCGACACTGAGCTGCTGGAGTCCGGCAAAAATAGGCTCAGTGAGGATGAATACAAGCGCGCGCGTCATATAATCAGCGAAAACGCCCGCACTACTGCTATGTTTAATGCATTGGCAAAGGGTGACATTGCTCAAGTGAGTCAGTTAATGGCCGAGTCACATGTATCAATGCGAGACGACTTCGAAATTACCGTACCGGCAATTGATTTTCTGGTAGAAATCATCCAACAGGTTATCGGAGAATCCGGCGGGGTAAGAATGACCGGAGGCGGTTTTGGTGGTTGTGTTGTTGCTTTATTACCAAAAAATTTACTTTTAGGGGTGACTAAACAGGTAGAAGACAAGTATTATGCGCGGACTGGGTTGAAACAAAAAGTTTACATTTGTACTACAAATCGGGGCGCTTTTGACGAAAATACCTAATTTCGTTGCCCACTTACGAATTAAAATTACAATTAATTGGGTCGCATAATGAAAATTGAAACACTCGACATAGCGTTATTTGCTATCTATGTGATTGCCTTAATCGGCATTGCATGGTGGGTTTCTCGTGAAGAAAAGGGACACGAGAAAGACACCAACGATTACTTTCTGGCGGGTTCAAGTCTGCCATGGTGGGCCATCGGTGCCTCACTGATTGCTGCTAACATTTCGGCAGAGCAGATTATCGGGATGTCCGGCTCCGGTTATATGGTGGGTCTGGCGATAGCTTCCTACGAGTGGATGGCAGCCATCACGCTGATCATTGTAGGTAAATACTTCCTGCCGATTTTCCTGAAGCATAAAATCTACACCATGCCGCAATTCCTCGAACAGCGCTACGACCACCGTGTACGCATGGTAATGGCGGTGTTCTGGCTGGGTGTTTATGTGTTTGTAAACCTCACCGCAGTATTATGGTTGGGTGCACTGGCAATTAATACCATTGCCGGTGTCGAACTGATGTACGGCATGATTTTCCTGGGTATCTTCTCCCTTGCTTATTCATTGTATGGTGGACTCAAAGCGGTGGCGATGACCGATATTATCCAGGTGGTGCTGTTAGTGTTAGGCGGTTTGTTCCTGTCTTACACGGCACTGAACCTCATTGGCGACGGCGCTGGCTTCTGGGCAGGTTTCAATACGGTCACTGAGCAACTGCCTGGCAAGTTCGATATGATCCTTAGCGAAGACAATCCACACTACATGGATCTGCCGGGCTTATCGGTATTGATTGGCGGTTTGTGGATCATGAACCTGTCTTACTGGGGCTTCAACCAGTACATTATACAACGTACCCTGGCGGCGAAGAGCGTTAATGAAGCGCAGAAAGGGATTGTGTTTGCGGCTTTCCTGAAAGTACTGATGCCGTTGATCGTTGTACTACCGGGTATTGCTGCGGTACTGCTGGTACCGGATCTGGAAAAAGCCGACCAGGCTTATCCATCACTGATGACACTGATGCCGGTGGGTCTTAAAGGCATTATCTTTGCTGCGCTGGTTGCCGCAATCGTGTCGTCACTGGCGTCGATGACCAACAGTGTGTCGACTATCTTTACCATGGATATTTATAAAGACCGTAACCCTAACAAGAGCCAGCATCACTACGTAAAAGTAGGCCGTATTGTAAGCCTGGTGGCGCTGATCATTGCCATGCTCGTGGCGAAACCATTACTGGGTCAGTTCGATCAGGCATTCCAGTATATTCAGGAATTCACCGGCTTCTTCACACCGGGTATTGTAGCGCTGTTTGCTTTGGGTATGTTCTGGAAGAAAACCACGGCTAATGGTGGTCTGGTAGCAGCGGTTGGCTCTGCGGTATTCAGCCTGGCGTTTAAACTCCTGCTGCCTGAGCTGCCGTTTATGGACCGCGTAGGCATTGTCTTTTTACTGTGTGTGGGTCTGGCCGTTATTGTTAGTCTGTATGAAGGTAAAGGCGACCATGAGCACGCTGTACAGCTGAACGACATAAACTTCAAAACCTCATCCGTGTTTAATGTGGCTTCGGTAGCATTAACCATTGTCGTGGCGGCGTTTTATATTACCTGGTGGTAAGCACCGTCTGTTAATACAGGTCGTCTGATAAATAAAGCTGAAAGCCTCAACGCCGGTTGAGGCTTTTTTTTGCCTGTCTGAGCTTAGCTGTAATTAATTTTGCTAAACATGGCCCCATGGCATGCTTACCTACCGGGTTAAGTAGCACAACCGGTTGCAAGAACAGGTGAAAGTCGCGCTAATTTGCCGTAGTCTGTTTGGTAAAACAACGAGTTAGTATTTTGTCATTGAGGATTTTTATTAAACCTCAAAAAGGCGCTGAGCGAGCGCAAAAAATGCGTTATACTGGCAAGCTTTACAAACGACGACGAAGCGCTGCATGCGCTTATATTATTATAAAAGCGTAAACAGATTTTAGGAGACATCATGGCAACTCGAGGCGTTAACAAAGTCATTCTGGTCGGTAATTTAGGTAACGACCCGGAAGTACGTTACATGCCCAACGGCAACGCCGTTGCCAATCTGAGCCTGGCAACCAGTGAAAGCTGGAAAGATCAGCAGGGGCAGGTGCAGGAACGAACTGAATGGCACCGTTTAACCATGTACCGTCGGTTAGCAGAAATTGCCGGTGAATACCTCAAAAAAGGTTCGCAAATTTACGTTGAAGGTAAACTGCAAACCCGTAAGTGGCAGGATCAACAGGGGCAGGATCGTTACACCACAGAAATTATTGTCGACCAGATGCAAATGCTCGGTGGCCGTGATGGTGGTCAGGGCGGCCAGGGCGGTGGTTATCAGCAACGTCCACAAGGCGGCCAACAGGGCGGCGGTTACGGCGGCGGCAACCAGAATTATGGCGGTGGCAATCAGGGCGGTGGTTATCAGCAACCACCTCAGCAACAGCGCCCGCAGGGTGGCCAGAATCAGCAAAAGCCACCTATGGCTGAGCCAGACTTCGACTTTGACGACGATATCCCGTTCTGAATGACATAAAGATTTTATTGTAAGGTAATTTATAGCCTAGTTTATTTTATAGCTTAATTTATAAGCGATAGGTGAAGGTTAAAGCCCTTTGAGTGTGTAAACATTTAAAGGGCTTTTTTTTTTCCTAAGACTGCGTAAACAGTGAGATCGTATAAATTTAAAATTGTAAAGATAGTGCTTTGTGGCTATTGTTATTTTGTTGACAAGGATGGGTCAGATGAAAGTAGAGCTAGTCACACATAAATCGGGTGAACAAATACCAATCATGCTGGATGCTTCCGATATGCCAGTTGTCTTACCCAACGAATTCATTCTCTCCAGACGGACCCGTAGTACCAACACATTGATTCGGAATTTGAGAGAGCTCTCAGTACTCTACCGTTGGCTGGATAAATCAAATTGTGACCTATCTGCAAAATTATTGGCTCAAAACTCATTCAACGAAGCAGAATTAAAAGGAGGTTTGGTCGAAGCGTTAAGAATGGAGCAAGTCAATGGACGTGTCAGTGTAGTAGCACCTAATACCTTCAATCAACGGTTAACAACCGTCCGACAGTATCTTGGTTGGTGCATGGACGTACTGATTAGCCAGTCGCCTCTATCTTCCTTGGACTATGAGCGTTTAAGAGAGAGAAAGTTATTTTTGCTAAAAACGCTTGATGGTAGTTTTATGTCTGCCACACCCATGAGAAAGAGCCTTAGGAAGGGCCTAATTGAGACTGAGGTTGATTTCTTACTTGCTGTTTTGCACCCCGATATTGAGCAGGGATTTGGACGAAGTTCTGCTGTAAAGTTCAGAAATTATGTATCTGTTGGGCTTATGTTATTTTGTGGTTTAAGGCCTGGTGAGTTGCTTAGTCTCAGGGTGGAGGATGCCCAGGTTGGTGCGATTTCGGCGATAAAAGTTGAGCGTAGACCTGCGGACCCAATAGATCTAAGACGACCGAGGCCTCAAATAAAGCGCAATGGTCGAGTCATTCCCATTGAAAATAAAGATTTTGCATTTGCTTTGAATGAGTACGTTGTTACTTGGCGTGAGGTACTTGAAAGTAAGAGCAAAGATGAATCAGACTATTTAATCTTGAGCGATGAGGGGAGGCCGTTGTCACAATCCTCAATCACACAGTTCTTTCAGTTGTTGCGATCACAATACGCTGACCATCTTCCCGAAAATTTAACGGCTAAATCTCTAAGGCATACTTTTTCTTCACGGCTTGAAAGGGTTTTAAGTGCTTCTGGAATGGATGAACAACGTAGACGAGAAGCTCTGGCAGTA
>JAYZXK010000162.1:0-7079 GCA_036141415.1 Pseudomonadota bacterium | reverse complement strand
ACGCCGCCAAATGGTATACCTGAACTCAATCAGGCCAGGCAAATCGCTTTTTCCAAACAATACCTGATGCAGTTTTTAGAGGGTGTGAAGCGTCGCCGGGATAATTTTTCTACCTCTGCCATAGAAACAGTATCGATTGATGGAATTCCTGCCGTGCGGATCCGCTGGACCGGGCGCAGTACCGAGAACAATGTTGAGCTGTATGGCGAGATGTACTGCATGATATATCAGCAGCAACTACTCAGTTTTCATGTTCAGGATTTTACCGATTTAGACGCTGGCGGATATGAAGCTGCGCGTAGTGCTGTTATGGCGATTGCCTTTGATTAGCGCGTTGCCGAATATATTGAATAGACTCAGCTTATAGCCAGCAGCAATAAATAAAATCATATTTTTATACAAAATGCCGATAAACTGTGTAGCAGATTAGCGACAAACCTTGTGTTTATGCCTATAATCTATGCGATTAATGATTGATATCTATACTAAAGATCCCTATCCGTAGCCTCGGTCCTCAGGTATTGTAATCAAAATGTAAATATATTGAACGAATTCGTCATACAAGTGACTAAACTTTGCAGTCACTTTTTTAAATGACATCGTTTACATTAAATGAATTGAGATTATGAATCGATACTCACCAACAGAACGAACTGAGCAATACCAAGAGCGAGCTGACAAGCCGGCAACCGCCAGCGCCCTCGGCTTATGTTTAATGGGCTTCCTGCTGTTGTTAAGCGGCGTTTTAATGTTTATCCTCACCACTGTGAATGCTTTTAGTAGTAATGAAGGCACAAAAACCATGGTGTCGGTACTGATCTGCCTTGCTATGTACCGGGCCGGAAAGTTTTTGCTACAACAGGTTAGCAAATTCAAAATGCCGCCTAATCGCCGCCGCAGCGTTATCTCTTAATTTTCCAAATCAGTAGTTATCAAATCAACACTGGGCACACAGTAACAAGTGTGCCCTCTGATCTGTTAAGTTCAGATTGGAATAAAACCCACGCCTTCTAGCTCGAAATATTTTTTAAAAAGTAGCGGTTCGCCGTGCAAACTGGTAAATCTAAACTAAGCTTACAGAGCAAACAAAACTTTACCCGAATGAGTATTTGGGCGCATGCGTTGCTATCGTTTTGATTGGCATGAGTATGCAGACAGTATGGACTTACTGATGAGCAAGGACAGGTGCTGAATAAAAAGCCGACAATAAATGTCGGCTTTTTCTTTTGATTCTATGGAATATCAGGGCGGTGCATGAGACACCGCGCGCAGAGATTATTCTGCGGCTTCTTCTTCTGCCGGTTTAACCACTTCCAGTAACTCAACTTCAAAGATCAGTGTTGAGTTAGGTGTGATATTACCTGTAGCACGTTCGCCATAGGCTAACTCAGAAGGAATGAAGAAACGGGTTTTACCGCCTTCTTTCATGGTTTGAACGCCTTCAGTCCAGCCTGGGATAACGCGGTTCAGTGGGAATACCGCTGGTTCGCCACGAGAGTAAGAAGAGTCAAACTCGGTGCCATCCAGTAAGGTTCCTTTGTAGTGAACCTTAACTGTGTCGGTGGCAACCGGGCTGGCGCCTTCACCTTCTGCCATTACTTCGTACTGCAGACCTGACTCAGTAGTAATTACACCTTCTTTCTGACCGTTTTCAGCCAGGAAAGCTTCGCCTTTGGCGATATTTTCTTCCGCCATTTTGCTGGCCAGTTCCTGTTGCTTGGCTTGCATTGCCTGCTCGCCAGCTTGCGCCAGTTGCTGAATTTCAGCTGTTTCAAACATCAGGGTGTTACCCATGCCGTCTTTAATACCCTGCATCAGGGCGTCTTTATCGATGCTTTCACCAAACTGTTGCATTTGCTTGTCGCGGGTAAACACGAACATGCCCATGCTGGCACCCATGGCATACGCTTGCTTTTGCGCGTCGGTCATTTCTTCTTTTGTCAGCTTTGGGTCCTGAGCGGGTTCGGTAGTGGTGCCCTGTTGAGGCTGACATGCTGCCAGACCCAGTGTAGCCATAATAGTTAGGGCAACGAGCGACTTTTGCATAAACTTCTCCGTTAGTTGGTATCTTGTAGCAGCGCTAATAGTGCTGCGACAAATCAAATTCTATAAATGTAAACCAGGTTATTAACGCTTTACTGTAACACGCCTGATACGATAATCACGAATATCGGCTTCACATTGCGCCCAATCCCCAGGATAAGCGACGCATATTACGATTTCGTGCTATGTTAATGCGAGCATTCGCAATAAGAAAGGCCTATGACAACACCATCACTGAAAACGTTCACTTCTCGACTGATTGTTACGCTTCTGGCCGGATTTGGTTTAGCCGGGTGTATTGTTCCGGATACCACGCCGGACAATCAATGGCGCATTGTTGAAGATGGCGCTTACGCGGCAGACGTGTCGGTGGATGGCCAGTTAAGCGTGGTGTCTGGTATCAATAATGGCATCCATGTGTGGCGCTTTGGTGAAGCGCAACCGTTATTTCAGTGGAGCCACCAAAGCGTAGACGGCGATCAGAGCAATAATTTAGTGGCCAATGTGCATATCAGTGCTGACAGCCAGTTTGCGGTAACATCAGACCGTGAGGCTTTTGCTATCTGGAGCTTATCTTCCGGTGAGCCGGTGGGCTTCTGGCGTATTGACGAGTCAACCATCCGCGATGTGGCGCTGGCTAACGGCGGTCGCGGCGTGTTGGTGGGACGTTCCAGTGGCAAGGTGATGTTTTTTGAACCGGAAAGTGGCCGTCGAATTGAGTTTCTTGGTCATCAGGAGCGTATCAATAGTGTGGATATTACGCCGAATGGCCGTTACGCCCTGACCGGTGGAAACGACTACGTGGCTTACCTCTGGAGTACCGATAGCGGGCAGGTAATTCATACGTTTACCCATCCCAGCCGCGTTACCCTGGTGGCACTGGATGATGAGGGGCGCTATGCCTTTACCGCCGACAGTCAGCAAAAATCGCAGATCTGGAATGTACAAACAGGTGAACCGATTAGCCAATTGCAGTATATTGCGCGCCAGAAGATATTTACCGATGCCGTGTTTTCTAAAGATGGTAAGTACTTGCTTACCGGAGCCCCTTCACGAAGGTTGTATTTGTGGGAAGTTGCAACGGGTGAACAGGTGGGAGAATGGAAAGTTGCCCCACGGGAAAACATGTCACCGCCCTCTGCCGTAGTTTACGGTGTGGGCTTTCTCGATGACGAACACGTGTTATCGGTAAGTAGTAGCGGATTAGCTGAGCTGTGGAGTATGCCCTGAATGACAACGAACAACGACAAGCTGGCTAACGAGTTAGCCAAAGCCGAAGAAGCTATTGCCGAGCTGGAAACCAAGGTGGCTTTTCAGGAGCACACTATTGATGCACTCAATGAAGCTTTGGCCCATCAGCAAATACAAATCGATAAGATGCAGTTTCAGTTACGTCATGTTATCGATAAGGTCAAAGGCATGGAGCCTTCCAATATTGCCAAAATGTCAGAAGAGACCCCGCCGCCCCATTATTAAGTGTTGCGCTAGAGCCTACCGGCCAGTACCGGTAGCTTACCTACCTGTTCCCTGATAAGCGTGGCAGTGTTATCGAGCTCTGATTTCAGACTGTCGAGCTCTTCGCTAAGTCGGTTAAGGAATGACTTCATCAACGCAAGCCCATAATACCGGTTAACAATGCCTGACCACTGGGGGTTAACAGGTAACCCAGTGCGGTAAGGTTGATTACCACAGTAAACCAGAACATGGCTTTAAAGTCCCGCTTTGCGGATTTATGCCGCAGCCACTGCTGAGCTAAATAAGCGCCGGGCCAGCCGCCAACCAGTGCTATCAGGTGTAAATGGACCAGCGGGGGCATTTGAACGAAAACCTACGGTTTTGAATCCTGTGGCACCCTCGTAACCGTAGGTTTTCGTTTGATAGCCGTTAATCCCTGTATTTGAGGTTCGGCTGCATTCGGCCGGTAAAAGCGTTGAATTTAGCCACAAAACCTATAACACATTGATAATATGTAGGAATATCAATATTCTTTTTCCACCTGACGTTGGTCGAATCGATGCTTCTCCTTGGCCTGCAGGGTCTTGTGGAAGAACCGACAAATTTGCCAAGTTTGCTCGTTTAGGGGCTGGCAACGATTTCTGCATTTGCAGCCAGACGATCAAAACACATCCATTAAATCGTTATAGCGAACTTTGAAGCTGTTTAAACTGCCCTTGGATCACTGCTTTTTCCTGAAGAATCACCTTATTCTCATCGGTCAGAAATGCCACTTTATCCTGGGCGGTTTTCAGTTCGGCTTTGGTGGTCTCCAGTGCGTGGGATAACACGGCCACTTGCTTATCGACATCTGCTTTCTGAGTGGTGAGCGCGGCCATGTTTTCCGACAATTGCTCATTTTTATGCTGGTATTCCCGGCACCTTGTCACGGCTTCTTCATACTCGTGTTCCAGGTTCTGGATATCTTCCATCTTTGCGTTCAAGTCGCTATTTAGCGCCGCATTGGCCCGTTTTAATTCATCGGCATTTCGTTGTAACTGCGCGTTGATGTCGAATAGCTCGGACGCTCTCGACTCAGTCTGTGCGAGCCGGTGTTGCAGATCCTGAATCTGATCATTTAACCCCTGGTTAACTATACGGAACTGTTCGCGCTCCTGCTGGCGGTCTTCGGCAGTTCGCTGCTGGTAATGTTCGAAATGATCGCGAATATCCCGGTTTTCTTGCCTGAGTTCACTGACACTCTCCTTCAAGTCGTTGGCTCGCGTAAGAGCTTCGTCCCGCTGAGACTCGGCCTTTGCCAGCCTGACGCGTGCGTCTTCCAGGGACTTGTCTTGCAGGCTTTTTTCCTCGGTAATTCGTGCTATCTGGTTCTCAAGGTCCCGTTGTCGGGCAGTAAGTTGCGCGATGGTGTTGTTGGCATAGGTCAACTCTGTGCGGAGTTCTTCCTTTAAAGTCTCGAATTCCTGGCGACCTTGTTCGATACGGTGGTCGGCCATCTGCTGTACCCGCTCATGCAGGGACTTTACCACCTCGATGAGGTCGTTCGGCAGTCCACTGACATCGGCCGCCTCCCCATTGTCTGACCGCCAACGCTTGAGCAATGGCGCGATGGTGCTTTTGCTGCCGGTGCCCAGGTGTTCGCGCACCCGATCCACCGTGGGTTCCTGGCCTTGCGTTTTAATGGCTTCAGCGGCTTTAGCGATATCGTGATAAGTGACTCCGGCACGGGCCATGGTGATTCCTCTCGGATTATTTAGTAACATATTACATAACACGTAATATAACATTATATATGTGTTTTTCAAGATCGCTTGAATTCAAGATACTAACCACCGATAATCTACCTTATCGTAGGTTAATGGATCTTGACGTAAATTTTCGACTTGTAACGCCGGTACATAGCCGCCTTTTGAGCGACATCGAAGGAAATCCTATTCATGAACAACAAACCGCCAATACAGGCTAGCAACTTGTCGTTACGTAATAAGGATGCGACCCTGGTTGAACGCCAGGGGCCCGAACCACTACGGCAATACCTCCAGGCAGCGACATCCGACAACACACGTAAAGCCTACCGTTCGGCCATTCGACAATTTGAAAAATGGGGTGGTCGCCTGCCCTCGGATCGGGATACTGTCGTGCGTTACCTGCTGGCCAGAGCCGAATCGCTTAATCCCCGAACCCTGGATCTGCACCTGACCGCTATTAGCCAATGGCACCATTATCAAGGGCTCATCGATCCAGTAAGTGATCCGTTGGTCCGCAAAACCATGGAAGGCGTTCGTCGTACCCATGGCCAACCCAAGCGCAAAGCCAAGGCATTGCGCTTGGAGCACGTCGCCCAAATGGTGAATCATTTGCGGCAACTACCAACCACCAAAAAGAAACTGAGGGATATCGCGCTGGTGTTGACCGGCTTTTTCGGTGCCTTTCGCCGTAGCGAATTGGTGGCCATTCGCTACGGTGATCTGGTGTGGGAACCTGAAGGACTTCTCATCCGGCTGTCTAGTTCCAAGACCGATCAACAAGCCTCCGGCTTAGTGCGAGCATTACCTTTCGGTGCACCAGACTGCTGTCCTGCTACGGCCATGAAAAACTGGATAGAACTGGGTGGCATTAATGAAGGTCCGGTTTTTCGCCCCATTAACCGGTGGGATAAGATTCAGCCTAAAGCGTTGAATCCCAGTGCCATTAATGAATTACTCAAGACTTTGGGTAACGCCTGCCAGTTCGATTTTGTACCGGAATTGAGCAGCCATAGCTTCCGGCGCGGCCTCTCTACATCGGCAGCCCGAGAACGAGTTGATTTTGAGTTGATTAAAAAGCAAGGCGGATGGAAGAGCGATGCCACCGTCTGGGAGTACATTGAAGAAGGACAGCAGCTCTCCAATAACGCTACCCATATATTGATGGAGAAAATGGCGGTTCTTATAGATACCGTTCGGGTAAAAGAGATATGAACATGACAAGAACTATCAGTAAAGTTGCCAAAGAACTGGCTATCAATATAGAAACCGTTCGCTTCTATGAGCGTCGTGGATTAATAGAGCAACCGCCAAAACCCGAGTTGGGCTACCGCCATTATCCCGATGAAACGGTTAATCGCATCCGGTTCATTAAGCGGGCGCAAGAATTGGGGTTTACCCTGGAAGAGATCGCCAACCTGCTAAGCTTGAATGACCGCCCATGTGCTCAGGTGCAGGAGCTGGCCGAGTATAAACTCAGCGCCGTCATGGAAAAAATTGCCGATCTGAAGCGGCTCGAAAGCGCACTCAAGGCATTATTGACGCAATGTCAGAGTAATAACGATGACTCACATTGTCCCATTATCGACTCCCTGCAACCTTAATTAGTTTTACACGGGCATCACAAAAACGTTTGACTCCGTACATCGGTACGGAGATTACACTTGCTCCATACACTGAAATCAGAGGAGTAAGTCGTGTCACAGAAAGAATCCAATCTACCTATTATTGGCGGCGTTATCGCGGCTGTTGGCGCTGGCCTGTGCTGCGCTGGTCCTTTCGTGTTGTTGCTGCTAGGCGTGAGTGGCTCCTGGATTGGTAATTTAACCTTGTTAG
>JAYZXK010000161.1:0-3830 GCA_036141415.1 Pseudomonadota bacterium | reverse complement strand
AACGCATACGCAGTACTTTTGCTTCACGGGCAGTCAGGCCAGCCAGAACTTCCTGAGTGGCGTCTTTCAGGCTGCCGCCGGTAGCTGAATCGAGGGGCTGAATAATGGTGCTGTCCTCGATAAAGTCACCCAGATGCGAATCTTCATCATCACCGATGGGGGTTTCCATCGAGATTGGCTCCTTCGCAATCTTCAGTACTTTACGGATTTTGTCTTCCGGCATCAGCATGCGCTCAGACAGTTCTTCCGGCGTTGGTTCGCGACCCATTTCCTGCAGCATCTGACGAGAGATACGGTTCAGTTTGTTAATGGTTTCGATCATGTGAACCGGAATACGAATGGTCCGCGCCTGGTCGGCAATCGAACGGGTAATCGCCTGACGGATCCACCAGGTTGCATAGGTTGAGAATTTGTAACCACGGCGGTATTCAAACTTATCCACCGCTTTCATCAGACCAATGTTACCTTCCTGAATAAGGTCAAGGAATTGCAGACCACGGTTGGTGTACTTCTTAGCAATTGAAATAACCAGACGTAAGTTTGCTTCCACCATTTCTTTCTTGGCACGACGGGCTTTAGCTTCACCAATCGACATGCGGCGGTTGATATCCTTAATGTCGGCAATCACCAAGCCGGTTTCTTGCTCAACCTGAGAAATCTTGCCAACACTGCGCTCGATTTCTTCTTTGTACGACTGTAACACGCCGGCATATGGTGCGCTGCCAGACAGAATTTCATCTAACCATGCGGTAGAGGTTTCGTTACCGGCAAACGCTTTGATGAAGTCTTTCTTCGGCATTTTGGCGTGCATGACGCAGTACTTCATTACCAGACGTTCCTGGATGCGTACGCGGTCCATCATCTCACGCATATTGCGAACCAGACGATCGAACTGCTTTGGTACCAGGCGGAATTCTTTAAAGATGTCGCTCAGCGCGTTAATTTCTTTACGCGAATCGGCGTGAGTACGGCCTTTCGTTTCGATGACCTTGCGGGCAACCTGATACTGATCGCGTAATTCTGCAAACTTCTGGCGAGCTTCTTCCGGATCAACACCGGTATCATCTTCGTCATCATCATCGTCGTCGTCATCATCGTCATCGTCTTCGTCGTCCAGTTCTTCCTGAGAAAGTTCTGAACCAACGTGTGTGGCGGTGGGCGCGAGGTCTTCTTCGTTATTTGGATCAACAAAGCCGGAAATGATATCGCTTAAGCGAATTTCTTCTGCTTCGTAAAGGTCCCATTGATCGAGCAGGTAAGTAATGGCTTCAGGGTATTCTGCAACAGAACACTGAACCTGATTAATACCGTCTTCGATACGTTTGGCGATTTCGATTTCGCCTTCACGGGTAAGGAGTTCTACGGTACCCATTTCACGCATGTACATGCGGACCGGGTCGGTGGTACGTCCAATTTCGCTTTCAACAGTTGCCAGCGCTTGTGCTGCCGCTTCTGCAACTTCTTCGTCAGTGGTGGTTTCCTGCATTAACAGTTCATCGGAATCCGGTGCTGACTCTGCTACCTGGATACCCATGTCATTGATCATGCGGATGATATCTTCTATCTGATCCGAATCGACAATGTCTTGAGGCAGATGGTCGTTGACTTCAGAAAACGTCAAATAACCTTGTTCTTTACCTTTCGCAATCAGGAGTTTAATCTGAGACTGCTTGCTTTGCGCCATATACCCTACACTTTTCAAAAATTAACCATTGCAATATGACCCGTCCAAATGTAACTCTATGACGGACCGAGGTAATAACGTTACAACTTACCTACGGTAGACTGCTTTTGTTGGTTTACGTTTAATTGCCTGCCCATTGCGACGACGGCAGCGAATTTCACAGTATAACAGAAACACGGTTATTTTGACTACTACGGCGGCTACTTTTACCGCATCTAATTTTGCTGATAAGCCTTTCAAATCTTGCCGGTTCTGCTGTAATTGTGGTGCTAATTCGCCGTTTATTGGTCTGTTGGTCGCAAGCCTATAGTCTGCGACTCATGCCGAAGTCTGCTCCGGGTTCGTTGTTGCTTAGGTTTAAAGCCTTCACCGCAACTTTCAATACTTATACCCAATGCATATGTTGCTGTGATGAATTAACTGCTTTGCCGTTCCCGCATGAGCATATTTAATTCCTGTTTTTCGTCACTACTAAGCGCCTGAATTCTTGATTTTGACAACAATTGGTCAATGCGGCTATCGAAATGCCAGTCTAACAGGCGGGCAAAGCAGTCACGAAATACCCTTTGCGCGTCGCCCTCATCAATAAAGTGCTCCTGCACGAGTAACCGACCCAGACTCTTTGAATAGGGGTGGTCGCGGAAGTTTTCAACCACTTGTGCAGTTTTAGCCTGCGGATGGCTGGCACAAAAACTGAACACATCCTGTAAAACATTGAGGCCGGCAATCCCTGAACCGTTGAGAAATTCAGGCTGTACGGAATCACTACACTCTGCTGCCAGTGACGGATGTTCCAGTAACAATCTTATCATTACACTTATCGGCGACAGGCGGGTTTTATTGATATTGCCGCCGTCATTTTTTTGCTGTCTGGGGGCCGCTGAACCAGGGCTGGCATTGGCGGCGCGAATATCCCTATCGAGCTTAAAACGGTCGTACTCACCTACGTGTTTGCTGAGTTCTTCACTCAGCATCAGCTTTTGTTGTTCGCCGGCTACCTGGTCTATCAGTGGCTGGGCGGCTGATTTCAGGGCAATTTTACCTTCCGGGGTACCAACAGAATGCTGCTTAAGTAAGGCATCAAAGAAAAAGGTCGATAGCGGCGTTGCCTTGGAGACCATTTCCTCAAAGGCTTCCTGACCAATCTGACGTACCATGGTATCAGGGTCTTCGCCATCCGGCAGAAACAGGAATTTTAACTGTACGCCATCCTTTAAGGCTGGCAGGGCATTTTCCACCGCACGCCAGGCAGCATCTCTACCAGCCCTGTCGCCATCGTAACAACACACAATTTCCTGCGTACCACGCATTAGCATAGTCATATGGTCCTGAGTGGTCGCGGTACCGAGTGCAGCGGTGGCATACTGGATGCCATACTGACTTAGCGCTACCACATCCATATAACCCTCAACCACCATGATGCGCTGTAAGTTACGTTGCTGGCGGGTTTGGTAGTAGCCAAACAACTCGTATCCTTTATGAAAGATACGTGTTTCCGGTGAGTTCAGGTATTTCGGGCCATTGCCTTCCATAATCCGGCCACCAAAGCCACACACCCGGCCACGCTTATCACGAATCGGAAACATGATCCGGTCGCGAAAAAAATCATACTGTTTGCCGTTGTCGTTTTGGTTTACCAGTTTAAGATCGAGTAACTGTTTTCTTAACGCGTTGTCGGTACCAAAGGTTTTGAGTACCGCATCCCAATCCGGCGGCGCGTAACCAATTTCCCATTGCTTAACAATTTCGCCAGACAAACCGCGCTGCTTGAGATACTCCACCGCTTTACTGCCCTGGGCATGGTGTTTAAGCTGATGCTGGAAAAAGCGTGTGACCTTTTCCATTAACTGGAAGTCTGACTCGTTCTGCTGCTTCTCTTTGTTACTGGTAAAACGACCTGAACCTTGCTCCCTTGGCACTTCCAGGCCGTGCATCTTCGCCAGTTCTTCAATAGCTTCAACAAACTCCAGCCGGTCATAGTCCATCAGAAACGAAATGGCATTGCCATGCTCACCACAGCCAAAGCAGTGATAAAACTGTTTGGACGGACTGACTGTGAACGACGGGGATTTTTCGTTGTGAAACGGGCACAAGCCCTGCAAGTTTGCCCCGGCCGCCTTTAATTGCACATAACGCCCCACCACAT
>JAYZXK010000160.1:0-7571 GCA_036141415.1 Pseudomonadota bacterium | reverse complement strand
CGACGAAATCGATAACTTAGGCGGTGCAGACATCGTAAGCCGTTGTTATAGTTCCATTGACTTCGCTAACGAGCCACTGTGCGACCTGTTCACTCGTCGTGACGGTTCAAGTGCCAATGACTACGGTATCGATCAGGTTAATGGTGGTTACGTAAACATTGCTTACCAGGAAGTTCGTGGTGTGGATTATAACTTCACTTACCAGGACGACTTCGATTGGGGTTCACTGCGTTTCCGCGTAGAGCACACCATGCAAATCGAACAGTACAGCAAGTTGTTCTCTGACTCTCCGTACAATAGAAGAACAGGAGAGCAAGGCTATCCTAAACATGTTGGTGTTGCACGTCTGACTTACTCTAACGATGACTTCAGCCTGACTTGGACAGCGAACTACTTCGACTCGACTAACGATTATGAGTACTACGCCAGTGGAACCAACACCACTACGGTTAACGGTAACACTGTAACTTTCATCGATGAGACACCTTGGACTACCTATCACACAGTGTCTGGTTCTTTCGAATACGAAAGTCTGGATGTTATTCTGGGTGTGGCGAACGTCTTCGACAAAGCGCCACCTAGAATTTCTAGCAGTGGTTTTGATCTGGGTAACACAGTGCTTGCTTCACAGTACGACTTCATCGGTCGTCGTGTATTTGCTAACCTGCGTTATAACTTCTAAGTTGTATTAGTTAAATAAAGCCCTCGCTTGTCGGGGGCTTTTTTTTCTAGAGGGAAAAATTATGAAAGTTCGTTTGATGTTACTTGTCATCACGACACTCCTTGGAAGTCTGACATTCACATCAGCAGCGCAAGCTAAAATCAATACGGCACTATTAGAAGCGTATGCTAAACATTCACAGTACCTGGACATAAAAATTTCACCAGACGGCACCTACCTGGCGTCGACCTCCCGCGGTGAAGACGGCGTGGTGTTTTTAACCGTGCTGAATATCAAGGATCAGGAAGTCGTTTCCATTACCCGCGGAAAAGGCAAAGAAACCGTTAGTAGCTTTGACTGGCTTAACGATGAACGTTTGATCATTGGCATGGCAAGAGAAGTTGGCTCCTTTGAACAACCGCTGCCTACCGGTGAATTGTTCGCCATGGATGCTAACGGCGAAAACAATGTGATCTTAACCGGCTGGCGCGCTGAGAGCGGCGACCGCCGATTCTCACAAATTATTGATATTCTGCCGGATGAGCCGGATGCCGTTTTAGTTTACAGTACCGACTTAACCGCCAAAGAGCCCTTCCTCGATATTTACAGAATGAAGGTCAGCAATAGTCGCAAATCCTCTGAGGGTCGCGCGCCACTGCGAGCTTATGCCGGCGCAGGGGTGAATGTTTATACCGATACCAAAGGCAATGTGCTGGCGATGGTTGGCGCCGATCCTAACGAAGACAATAAGCAAACCATGATGGTGCGCAAAGACACCGACTCTGAATGGGAAGTGGCATTTGAAAGTGACCCCTATACACCATCTTTCACGCCACTGGTGTTTTTGTCCGACGATAAAACCATTGTCGGTCTCAGTACATTGGAAACTGACACCTGGTCTTTGGCAACCTATAACATCGACACCAAAAAGCACGAAGTGCTGGCGTCACATCCTAAAGTGGATTTATCGCCAATCCTGCACAGTGAAAACGGTAAGATAAAAGAAATATTTGGCGCCAGCTATGAGTACAAAGGCATCGAAACCATGTTCTTTGGCGGTGTAAAAAGCGAAGCCGAGCAACGTGTACTGGCCAGCCTGGCAAATACCTTTAAAGGCCAAGATGTTTCAGCAACCTCTGCAACCCGTGATAACAGTAAAATGATTATTCGGGTAGGTAATGCCAATAATCCCAATGTGTTTTACATGTTTGACGCCGAGGCCCGCAAGCTGGTGAAGCTGGCAGAGAGTAAACCCTGGCTGGACGACGTAGAAATTCCAGAGTCCAAACTGATCACTTATACCGCCCGTGATGGCCTGGAGATTTCTGCCGTACTTACCCTGCCTAAAGGCGAAGCTAAGGATTTACCTTTTGTGCTGCTGCCTCACGGTGGTCCACACGGCCCTTACGACTCCATTGCTAACATCGACTCCAGTGTACGTGATGCCAAAGTGCTGGCAGCACATGGCTATGCTGTATTGCAGCCCAACTTCCGCGGCTCTGGTGGCTATGGTTTATCCTTCGAAAAAGCCGGTTTCCGTAACTGGGGGACCACCATGATCGATGATATGACCGACGGTACAATGTACCTGGTGGACAAAGGCATTGTTGATAAAGACAGAATGTGTGTTTACGGCGCCTCTTACGGCGGCTACGCGGCATTACAGAATGTTATTCGCGAGCCGGACTTATACCAGTGCACTATTGGTTTTGTTGGCGTTTACGATCTGGACATGATGTTTGAAAAAGGTGACATTCCGCAAAATGATGCCGGTATCAATTACCTTAATCAGGTGTTACCTAAAGGCGAAAACCGCGACTTCCAGTCCCCCATTAAAAACACCGACAAAATCAAAGTGCCGGTATTTATTGTGCAGGGTGAAGAAGACGTACGGGTACCCAAGGAACATGCCTTTGCTTTACGTGAGAAGCTGGAAGCCAGAAACCATCCTTACCAGTGGATGATGAAGTCCGGCGAAGGACACGGCTTTTACAAGCCGGAAAACAATGTGGAGCTATGGCAGGAAATGATTAAGTTCCTGGATAAGCATACCAATACCACTCGTTAATCCAACTGCTAGGTAATACCAATCCGCATAGGAGTTTACCCTCTCCGAGTGAGTCAAAACGACTTAGATCACGACGCGTTCTCTGTGGCATAGTCATTCTATGTCCAGAGGGCGCAACACAGATGTAAGTCGTTTTGGCCACTCCCTTCGGGCAAGGCTGGCAGGATTTCTGGCGTTGTTACGCTTGCTTGATTTGGAACCACCAAACCTGTGCAACCAAGCCTAGCCACAAAACCTGCCAGTCTTGCTGAGTGGGTAAACTCCTATGCGGATTGGTATAAGGCAGTTCCGAATTAACAAACGTAACCCATAAAAAAACGCACCAGGCTTTCACCTGGTGCGTTTTTTATTATCTTGAGTACAAATAGTTACAGCGCAGCAATTGTCTCGTGCTGAGCTTTCAGCTTAGCTAATTGTGACTCAGAATCAGCCAGCTTGGCTTTTTCTTTTTCAATCACGGCTTCTGGCGCATTGCTAACAAACTTCTCATTAGACAGCTTGCCTTTAAAGCGGGCTACGTCTTGTTCCAGTTTACCCATGGCTTTAGCAATACGGGCAAGCTCGGCTTCTTTATCAATCAGGCCGGCCATAGGAATAAGAATTTCCATCTCACCCACTACCGCTGCCGCACTGGCTGGTGCTTCTTCACCTTCCTTAAGCACCGTAATGGACTCAAGACGCGCAAGGCGGTCGATAAAGGTGCGTGAAATACCTAAACGGCGCTCGTCTTCGCTGCTAACGTTACGCAACAGTGCAGGAAGTGGCTTGCTCGGTGCAATATCCATTTCACCACGAATGTTACGAATACCGACGATAAAGCGCTTAACCCATTCGATGTCGGCCAATACCTGCTCATCCTGCTTAGCGGCATCTACCGCCGGGAAAGGCTGAACCATGATGCTGTCGCCAGCGTTGAAATCCAACGCACTAAGCGGTGCCACACGTTCCCAGATGGTTTCGGTAATAAACGGCATTAACGGGTGCAATAAGCGCAGCAGGCTCTCCAGCACATTAATTAACGTATGACGGGTACCGCGTTTTTCAGCGTCGCTTGACTCATCGTTATTCAGTACCGGTTTGGTAAGCTCCAGATACCAGTCACAGAATTGGTTCCAGGTAAACTCATAAACCGTTTGTGCGGCAATATCAAAGCGATAATCAGCAAGCGCTTTTTCAAATTCCACCAGAGTTTGCTGGAACTGCGCCCAAATCCACTTATCGGCCAGGCTCAGCACTAACTCGCCACCGTCACGACCGGTATCTTCGGTTTCGGTGTTCATCAGCACAAAGCGCGAGGCATTCCAGATTTTGTTGCAGAAGTTACGGTAGCCCTCTACCCGGCCCATATCAAAGTTGATATCACGGCTGGTTGACGCCATGGCTGCAAAAGTAAAGCGCAGCGCGTCGGTACCGTAGGCATGAATACCTTCCGGGAACTGCTTGCGAGTGCGTTTTTCAATTTTAGCCGCCAGTTGTGGCTGCATCATGCCAGTGGTGCGCTTAGCAACCAGTGATTCCAGGTCGATACCGTCGATTAGATCGATAGGGTCAAGGACGTTACCTTTCGACTTTGACATTTTGTCGCCGCTTTCGTCGCGGATAAGGCCGGTAATGTAGATATCCTTAAACGGTATTTTGCCGGTAAAGCGCTTGGTCATCATGATCATGCGCGCTACCCAGAAGAAAATAATATCGAAACCGGTAACCAGCACCGACGACGGCACAAAAGTTTCCAGCTCCGGGGTTTCTTCCGGCCAGCCCATGGTGGCAAACGGCCATAATGCAGAAGAGAACCAGGTATCCAGAACGTCTTCGTCCTGGTTCAGCTGGACGCTCGCTTCAAGGTGGTACTTGTTACGTACCTCCTCTTCTGTGCGACCAACGTAAACGTTGCCCTCATTGTCGTACCAGGCTGGAATGCGGTGACCCCACCACAGCTGACGGGAAATACACCAGTCCTGAATATTGTTCATCCACTGGTAGTAGGTTTTATTCCAGTTCTCCGGCACAAAGCGGATCTCGCCGCTTTCTACTGCTTCGATAGCCGGCTTAGCCAGCTCTTCGATTGCCACGTACCACTGATCGGTGAGGTAAGGTTCGATAACCGCTCCCGTGCGATCGCCACGAGGTACTTTAAGTTTGTGGTCGTCAATTTTAACCAGTACACCGTCTTCTTCGAGCTGCGCGACAATAGCTTTACGCGCATCAAAGCGGTCCAGCCCCTGATAGGCTTCCGGGGCTTCGTCGTTAACTTTGGCGTCTGGCGTAAATATATTGATCATCGGCAAGCCATGACGCTTACCCATGTCGTAATCGTTGAAATCATGCGCTGGCGTAATCTTAACGCAACCGGTACCAAATTCCGGATCCACATAATCATCAGCAATGATAGGGATTAAACGGCCGGTGATCGGCAGGCGGATCTCTTTGCCAATGTAGTCCTGATAACGCTCATCTTCCGGGTGTACCGCCACAGCGGTGTCGCCCAGCATGGTTTCAGGTCGAGTGGTCGCTACCACGATGCTACCGCTGCCATCGGCCAGCGGATAGCGCATGTGCCACATATGGCCCGCTTCTTCCTCGTTGAGTACCTCGAGATCGGAAACCGCAGTGTGCAGTACCGGATCCCAGTTAACCAAACGTTTGCCGCGGTAGATCAGGCCGTCATCGTGCAAACGTACAAAAACTTCGGTTACCGCTTTGGACAGGTTATCGTCCATGGTAAACACTTCACGGTCCCAGTCTGGCGAGGTGCCTAAACGGCGCATCTGGCTGGTGATGGTGCCACCTGAGTGTTCTTTCCACTCCCAGATTTTGTCGATAAACGCTTCGCGTCCCAGATCGTGACGGGTTTTGCCTTCGGCATTTAACTGACGCTCAACCACCATTTGGGTGGCAATACCAGCGTGGTCGGTTCCCACCTGCCACAGCGTATTATCGCCTTTCATACGGTGATAACGGGTGAGCACGTCCATAATGGTTTGCTGGAAGCCGTGGCCCATATGCAGGCTGCCGGTAACATTAGGCGGCGGCAGTAAAATACAGTAAGGGTTCCCCGTTGGCGCGTCATCGCCCTTGGCTTTGAATAAGCCTTCGTTTTCCCAGCGCTGATAACACTGTTTCTCGATCGATTGGGGTTCGTAGGTTTTGTCCATGGAGTGTCTCGAAAAGTCTCTTTTTAGGCCGGCAGGAATTGCATCTGGCAACCGGCTTGTTGAAATTGTTTGTAACGCTCGCGGGCTTGCTGTTTGGCCGTTTCTTCTACCGGCACAAAATCAATAATTTGCTGAAACTGGTTGAAGTTATTCACCATTTTCCCGCTAACGTTAATCAGACATTGCTTGCGTGGCAGCGACTGAGGCTGCCAGACGATTTCTACCGGTGCGCCGCCATTGGGGCCCTCACCGGCAAGGTTGTGCGGCACAAATCGCGCCGCTGGCAATTGCCATAAAAGCTGATCGACAGCTTCGGCCTGAGCCTGGTCTGCGCACAGTACCACACTCTTTTTCTTCTGCGAATAGAGTTCGGCGGTGAGTTCGCAGGCTTTGGCGCACACCGCAGGCACACTTTCGTGCCCTGCGGGAGAAACAGACGCCTCAGCCAGTGCGTAAAATCGAACGGCAGGCATTAACCTTTAATCCTCTGCGCCTAAACCAGCACGGTTCATCAAAAACTGCGCCAGCATAGGCACCGGACGACCGGTTGCGCCTTTGTTCTTACCACTGTTCCACGCGGTACCAGCGATATCCAGGTGGGCCCAGTTATATTTCTTGGTAAAGCGCGACAGGAAGCAGCCTGCGGTAATTGAACCCGCCGGGCGACCGCCAATGTTAGCCATATCGGCAAACGGGCTTTCCAGTTGCTCCTGGTAGTCATCCCACAGCGGTAAACGCCATGCGCGATCTGATGCCTGCTCAGAGGCATTTAATAACTCATGAGCCAGTGGGTTATGCGTGCTCATCAGGCCGGTAGCATGTTTGCCCAGCGCGATGATACAGGCACCTGTTAATGTGGCTACATCAACCACGGTTTCCGGATCGAAACGCTCAACATAAGTCAGCGCATCACACAGTACCAAACGGCCTTCCGCATCGGTGTTTAACACTTCAACCGTCTGGCCCGACATCGTAGTTAAGATATCACCAGGGCGATAAGCGTTAGCATCTGGCATGTTTTCACAACCGGCCAGTACGCCAATAACATTGATAGGCAGATTGAGTGCCGCCACCGTATGCATAACACCCAGTACGGAGGCTGCGCCGCCCATGTCGTACTTCATTTCGTCCATGCCATCGCCTGGCTTTAATGAGATACCGCCTGAGTCAAAGGTAAGGCCTTTACCTACCAGCACCAGTGGTGCCTGATCATCAGCGCCGCCTTTATGGTGTATGATGCTCATCAGCGACTCATTCTCAGAGCCACGACCCACGGCCAGGTAAGAATTCATCCCCAGATCTTTCATATTGGCTTCGTTAACGACTTCCACGCTAACACTGCCATATTCTTCAGCCATTTGCTGCGCCTGCTCCCACAGGTACGCCGGGTTACAAATGTTGGGTGGCATGTTGGCCACGTCTTTAGTCACCTTAACGCCCTTGGCAATGGCCAGGCCGTGCTCAACGGCTTTTTCACCCACGGTGAGTTCGCGACGGGTGGGCACATTGAAAACGATTTTACGCAGCGGACGACGCGGTTCGCCTTTTTTGGTTTTCAGTTGCAGGAAGGTATACAGGGTATCCTGAGAGGTTTCGACCGCCTGGCGAACTTTCCAGTAAGTATCGCGACCTTTAACGTGCAGCTCGGTTAGGAAGCACACGGCTTCCATTGAACCGGTTTCGTTGA